>NZ_JBEXZD010000030.1:0-73917 GCF_040628575.1 Streptomyces sp. NPDC006393 | reverse complement strand
GTCTTCGGCCTGGGGTCGGCGTAGACGACCTCGGCGGGCGGCGAGGACGCGTAGGCGCCCCGGGTGGGGCGACCGGCCCTTTCGCATGCCCAAGCGACCCTGATCCGGGGCGCGTTGCGCGAAGGGGGCGCGTGGTTGTGTTCGGGGCGAATGCGGGCTGAACGGGCGTTGTGGGGCGGTAGTGTCCGTGATCGGCGACCCGTTCTCTGGGGCGCCCCCTTCCAAGGACACGGGCCGGACCCCGCCCCTCGGGGCCCGGCCCGAAACCCAATGAACCGCCTACCGGGTCTCTGGGCGGCATCATGGAAGGGGGCGCGCCATGGGCCGTCACCGCAAGCCCACCCGCTGGGACCGCATCCGGCTTCGGCTGGTTCAGTTCCGGAGGAGGTGTGTCTTGTGGATCTACGGCCGCTGAGCGGCCACCCCTAGATCTTTTAGGGGTGGACACTCCGCGTAGCGGCCAGGAGCCCGCTGCAGTAGGCCCCTGCGGTGGGCTCCACCTTCTCGGCGTGATGGTGAACGGCCGTCCCTATGGCAACTAGGGGCGGACACTCCCTTGTCCATCCGCGAGTCTGTCGCAGTGACCCCTGCGACCGACCCCGCCTGTCTCCGTAAGGTACCCGCGCAGCGCCGCGCATGCCACCAGCCCCAGCCGCCCAAGCACCCACGCGCCCCCCTTCACAACCGATGCGCCGCCCCCAGCGGTGCCGCCCCCCGCGTGTCCAGCAGTAGTTGCGCCTTCACCGAAAGCCCCTGAAGGTCGTAGGTCCGGTGGTGCTGGAGCAGGATCGTCAGGTCTGCCTCCGCCACCGCCTCGTACAGCGCGTCCGCGCGCGGCACGGGCCGGTCGAGGACGCTCCAGGCGGGCACATAGGGGTCGTGGTAGCTGACCGAGGCGCCCAGGCCCATCAGGCGGGCGGCGATCTCCTCGGCCGGAGTGCCCTGGAGGTCGGCGAGGTCGGGCTTGTAGGTGACACCCAGAAGGAGTACGCGGGCGCCTCGCGCCGACTTGCCGTGCTCGTTCAGGAGTGTGGCGGCGCGCTGGATGACGTAGCGGGGCATGCGGCTGTTGACCTGCTGGGCGAGTTCCACCATGCGCAGGCCGCGGCCCGAGGGGCCCGTCAGGTCCTGGGGGATGCCGTGGCCGCCGACGCCGGGACCGGGGCGGAAGGCCTGGAAGCCGAAAGGCTTGGTCTCCGCGCAGCGCACGACGTCCCACAGGTCGACGCCCAGTTCGTGGCAGAGCACCGCCATCTCGTTGACGAGCGCGATGTTCACCTGCCGGTAGTTGGTCTCCAGGAGGTGGACCGTCTCGGCCTCGCGCAGCCCGCGGGCGCGGACCACCTTGTCGGTGAGCCGGCCGTAGAACGCGGCGGCCGACTCGGTGCAGGCCGGGGTGAGGCCGCCGATCACTTTGGGCGTGTTGGCCGGGGTGAAGGCGCGGTTGCCGGGGTCGACGCGGCTGGGGGAGTGGGCGAGGTGGAAGTCGCGTCCCGCGCGCAGCCCGGACCCCTGCTCCAGGAGCGGGCGCAGGAACCCCTCCGTCGTCCCCGGGGGCACGGGCGACTCCAGGATGACGGTCGTGTGCGGGCGCAGATGTTCGGCGAGGGCGCGGGCGGCGGTCTCCACCTGGCTCAGGTCGATCCCGCCGTCGGATCCGCGTGGGGTCGGCGCGCAGATCACCGCGGTGCGGACCCGGCCCAGCTCCGCCGGGTCGGTGGCCGGCCGGAAGCCCCCCGAGAGCATCCGGCGCAGTTCGGCCGCGCTGAGGGGGCCGGACTCGTCCCCGGTTCGGTACCCGAGGGTGGGGATGCCGGCGGCCACGGCTGCCTGGGCCAGGGGCAGGCCGAGAGGGCCGAGTCCGATGACGGCGAGATCTGCGGGCATGGCGTGGGCCGTCCTTCCCAATAACCGAGGCGTGGCGGGCACGCAAGTCCTGTGGACAGGACGAGCGAGTGCAATGTCAGACTAGGAGTAAATATGACCGTTTTGCGGGATTGACCAGCGTGTTTCTGGGTGAACCGCCGGGAGTTGTCCACAGGCTGGGGGTGACTGGTGGCTGAAGACGGGCAAGACGGTCAGAATTTGGGCAGGGGGAGATGACGGGGGACGCGGGACGGATGGGGACACAGGCTTCGCCCGACGGGTGCGGCCGGCGCGACGGACAGCGGGAGGCACAGTGAGGACAGCGACACTGGGGCCGGCGCAGCGCGCCGAGTCACTGGCCGAGATGGCCGAGCGTGAGCTGGACATCCTGGTCGTGGGCGGTGGCGTGGTCGGCGCGGGCACGGCCCTGGACGCCGTCACCCGCGGCCTGTCCACCGGCCTGGTCGAGGCCCGCGACTGGGCCTCCGGCACCTCCAGCCGCTCCAGCAAGCTGATACACGGCGGACTGCGCTACCTGGAGATGCTCGACTTCGCCCTCGTCCGCGAGGCACTCAAGGAGCGCGGCCTGCTGCTGGAACGCCTCGCCCCGCACCTGGTCAGGCCCGTGCCGTTCCTGTACCCGCTCCAGCACAAGGGCTGGGAGCGCTGGTACGCCGGGACGGGCGTCGCGCTCTACGACGGCATGTCGATGGCCCGCGGCCACGGCCGGGGTCTGCCCGTGCACCGCCATCTGAGCCGCCGTCACGCCCTGCGCGTGGCCCCCTGCCTGAAGAAGGACGCCCTGGTCGGCGCGTTGCAGTACTACGACGCCCAGATGGACGACGCCCGCTTCGTGGCCACCCTGGTGCGCACCGCCGTGTCCTACGGCGCACTGGCCGCCAACCGCGCCCGGGTCACCGGGTTCCTGCGCGAGGGCGAGCGTGTGGTCGGCGCGCGCGTGCAGGACGTGGAGGGCGGCGGCGAGTACGAGGTCCGCGCCAAGCAGGTCGTCAACGCCACCGGGGTGTGGACCGACGACACCCAGGCCATGGTGGGCTCGCGCGGCCAGTTCCACGTCCGGGCGTCCAAGGGCATCCACCTCGTCGTGCCCAAGGACCGCGTCAACTCCACCACCGGGCTGATCCTGCGGACCGAGAAGTCCGTTCTCTTCGTCATCCCCTGGGGCCGGCACTGGATCATCGGCACCACCGACACCGACTGGGACCTGGACAAGGCGCACCCGGCCGCCTCCAGCGCCGACATCGACTACCTGCTCGAGCATGTGAACTCGGTGCTCGCCGTGCCGCTCACCCGGGACGACGTGGAGGGCGTGTACGCGGGACTGCGGCCCCTGCTGGCCGGCGAGTCCGACGCCACCAGCAAGCTCTCCCGCGAGCACACCGTGGCCCATCCGGTGCCGGGCCTGGTCGTCGTCGCGGGCGGCAAGTACACCACGTACCGGGTGATGGCCAAGGACGCCGTCGACGAGGCGGTGCACGGCCTGGACATGCGGGTCGCCGACTGTGTCACCGAGGAGATCCCGCTGTACGGCGCCGAGGGCTACCGCGCGCTGTGGAACGCGCGGGCGCGCATCGCCGCCGCCACCGGCATCCATGTGGTGCGGGTGGAACACCTGCTGCACCGCTACGGCTCGGCCGCGCAGGAGATCCTCGCCCTCATCGCCGAGGACCCGGCGCTCGGCGCCCCCCTCCAGGCCGCCGACGACTACCTGCGCGCCGAGATCGTCTACGCCGCCTCGCACGAGGGGGCACGGCACCTGGACGACGTGCTCACCCGGCGCACCCGCATATCCATAGAGACCTTCGACCGGGGCACCCGCAGCGCCCGGGAGGCCGCCGAACTGATGGCACCGGTGCTGGGCTGGGACAAGGACCAGATCGAACGCGAGGTCCAGCACTACGAGAAGCGGGTGGAGGCCGAACGGGAGTCGCAGCGTCAGCCCGACGACCTGACGGCCGACGCGGCGCGGCTGGGGGCGCCGGACATAGTGCCCCTGTAGGCCCAGCCGTCGGCCCGAGACCGGCCCCATAAGAGGCGAAGTGTCCCGGAGCGCCCGCACACCCGGGCGCGCTTCTGTCACGGCCCGTCATCCCGTCGCCACCGAAGCGCTGTTCAGCAGCCTGCCCGGGTGTCCTCAGGGGCACCCTGGGCGTCAGGCACTTGTCGGGTGAGGGACAATGGAGGCTCTGTCAGGGCGGGTTGCATGAGGGGACGCATGTCGGAGGCGGAGCGGGCGGGGGCATCCCGTCAGGACACTCGTCAGGACAACAGCGAGCGTCTTCTCGCCGGGCGGTACCGGCTGGGGGACGTGCTCGGCCGTGGCGGCATGGGTACGGTGTGGCGGGCGGAGGACGAGACCCTGGGCCGTACGGTCGCGGTCAAGGAACTGAGGTTCCCGTCGAACATCGACGAGGACGAGAAGCGGCGCCTGATCACGCGCACGCTGCGCGAGGCCAAGGCGATCGCGCGGATCCGCAACACCAGCGCGGTGACCGTCTTCGACGTGGTCGACGAGGACGACCGGCCGTGGATCGTGATGGAGCTGGTCGAGGGCAAGTCCCTCGCCGAGGTCATCCGCGAGGACGGCGTGCTGGAGCCCCGGCGGGCCGCGGAGGTCGGTCTCGCCGTCCTCGACGTGCTGCGCTCCGCGCACCGTCAGGGCATCCTGCACCGCGACGTGAAGCCGTCCAACGTGCTCATCGCCGAGGACGGCCGGGTCGTGCTCACCGACTTCGGCATCGCCCAGGTCGAGGGCGACCCGTCCATCACCTCGACCGGCATGCTGGTCGGCGCGCCCTCCTACATCTCCCCGGAGCGCGCCCGCGGCCACAAGCCCGGCCCCGCGGCCGACCTGTGGTCGCTCGGCGGCCTGCTGTACGCCTCGGTCGAGGGCGCTCCGCCGTACGACAAGGGCTCGGCGATCGCCACGCTGACCGCGGTGATGACCGAGCCGCTGGAGGAACCCAAGAACGCCGGCCCGCTCCGGGACGTCATCTACGGCCTGCTCACCAAGGACGCGGCCAAGCGCCTGGACGACGCGGGTGCCCGGAGGATGCTCAACGCCGTCATCAATGCGCCCGAGCCGAAGGCGGCCGAGCCGGAACCGCCCGCCGACGCCACCAAGGTCGTGCCGCTGCCGGCGCAGCCGGACCGGCGGGCGGGCAAGGGCGGCGGCTCGGCGGCCTCCGGCTCCGGCAACAAGTCCGACTCGGGCTCCGGCTCCGGCAGCACGGGCAAGCGGGGCGAGGAGGCGGCCGACCGGCTGCGCGGCGCGCTGCGTTCCGTGCGCAAGGCCGCCGCGGCGGCCGGAGCGGCGACCTCGGCGGCCACGGCCCGCACCAAGCCGGCGACGGCCGGCACGGGTGCGGACCGGCGGGCGGGCGCCGCCTCGGGGGCGGCCTCGGATTCCGGGACGCCTTCGGCTTCGGGTTCGAGTTCGGGCGCTGGGGCCGGGGCAGGGACCGGGACCGCAGGCACCGGAGCCGGAGCCGGAGCAGGGACCGGCACCGGCACCGGTACCGGGAACGGGACGGGGAACGGCGCGCAGGCCGGTCGCAGCAGTTCCGGGTGGCCTGTCGTGCCGCCGCCGGACCTGGATCTGCCGCCGCGGCCGGTGCCGCGGGCGCCGCTCACCGACGTGGTGCCGAAGCGCACGCTGGTGATCATCGCGGTCGTCGTGGTGCTCGCCGTGCTCGGCACCGTGCTGGCCCTCACGCTCGGAGGCGGCGACGACACGGGAGCCAAGGGCGGCGGCAAGGGTACCGGCTCCCACGCGTCGGCCGGCGCCGACGCGAAGGCCTCGGCCAAGGAGGACACCGGCAAGGCGGGCGGCGACGGCACGGCGAACGGCGAGCAGGCCGACTCCGCGACGGGCACGCCCGGTTCGGGCGATGCGAACGGTTCGCCCGCCGCGAGCTCCGGTACAGGCACGTCGGACGACGACGACTCCGGCTCCGGTGACGGCTCGGACTCCGACGACTACGGCTCGGCGCCGCCGGTCTCGACGTACAAGGGCAGCCAGAAGTTCACCATCGGGCTGCCCAAGGGTTGGAAGTACCAGAGCACCGACAGGTACGGGGCCCGTTTCACCGGACCCGACGGGCAGAAGCTGCTGGTCGCCTGGACCTCGGAGCCCAAGGACGACCCCGTGGCCGACTGGACGCGCCAGGAGGGCGACATGGTGCGGCCGGAGTACAAGCGCATCCGGATCGAGAAGGTGGGCTACCGCGGCTGGAACGCGGCCGACTGGGAGTTCACCTACACCGACGGCGGAACCAAGTACCGGACGATCGACCGCGGGTTCGTCGTCGACGACGATCACGGGTACGCCCTGATGTACACGGCGAAGGCGGACAACTGGGGCACCGACCTGCGCAAGGACACCTGGCGGACGCTGACGAAGACTTTCGAACCCAAGTGAGATAAGGCATCCGTACTTTGCGGGTTGTCTCCGGCACGTATCGTGAGTGGTTGCGGACCGTAAGCATCGGGAACGGGACGCGTGGCGAACGGATTTGACCGACCGTGCGGCCGGGGGAGGCAACGTGGACGACTATGCGGGCCGGGTTCTCGCCGACCGCTACCGCCTGCCGCTGCCTCCGTCCGACGAGTACGAACTCACCGAGACCCGGGCCTTCGACACCTACAGCGGGCAGGAGGTCCTGCTCCGGCAGGTGCCGTTGCCGGAGGTCGTCGAGGCGGAGGTGCTCGACGCGGACGGGCTGCCCGAGGGCTTCACGCCGCGGGACGGCGCCTTGCGCGGACCCGCGGCGCGCGGGGGACGGGCCGGAGGAGCGGGCCGTACGGCGGGGTCGGCGCGAGCGGCCCGTACGGCGACGCGGCGGCCCACCGATCCGGCCGTACGCCGGGCGGTCGAGGCCGCCCAGGCCGCGGCGCGCATCCCCGACCACCCACGGCTCGACCAGGTCTTCGACGTGTTCGTGGAGGGCGGTTCGCTGTGGATCGCCAGTGAGCTGGTCGCCGCGCGGCCGCTGGCCGCCCTGCTGGCCGAGAAACCGCTGACGCCGTACCGGGCGGCCGAGGTCGCCTCCGACATCCTCATGGCGCTGCGGGTGCTGCACGGCCACGGCT
Organism: Streptomyces sp. NPDC006393; assembly: GCF_040628575.1. NCBI lineage: Bacteria > Bacillati > Actinomycetota > Actinomycetes > Kitasatosporales > Streptomycetaceae > Streptomyces > Streptomyces sp. NPDC006393. The sequence goes on along the minus strand of NZ_JBEXZD010000030.1, from coordinate 66,939 downwards.
GGGTGCACCGCAACATCACCGCTCGCACCGTCCTCGTCTGCGACGACGGCCGGGTCATGCTGACCGGCCTCGCGGCCGGCGCGGCGGAGGAGGCCCTGTGCGGGTACGACCCGGTGCCGCTCCCGGACGGTCAGGACGAGCACGACCAGGCCTATCAGGCCTATCAGGCCTATCAGGCCTATCAGGCCGACCAGGACGGCCAGGACGGCCGAGGCGGTGGCACGGGCACGGGCCGGGGCGGAGACGGCGGATCCCCGCGTTCGGCCGCCCACGGCGGCGGGGCGGCGCACGGCGGCGGCTCCGGTCCGCCCGTCACGGATCCCGAGGCCGCGCGGCGGGCCGCGATCGAGGCGCGGGCCGCCGGTGCGTTGCCGCTGCCCGGAGCCGACCCGGCGGGCGCGCCGGGAGCGCCCGGAGCGCCGGCCCGGCGCACGCCGCAGAGCGGCGACGACGTGCGGGCGGCGCGCGCCGGGGCGATCGCCGCGTATCGCGCGGGTGCGCGCGCGGCGGCCCGGGTGCAGGAGGCGCAGCAGAGCGCGCGCACGGCCCTGCCCGGCGCCAGGCCGCCCGGCGACGGTGAGCGCCGCACCGGCCCGCCGGGACAGATCGCCGACCCGTACGGCGTCCGCCCGCCCTCCTGGAACAACGCCACGGCACCACGCTCCTCACCCGCCGGACCCGGATACGGATCCGGACCCGTATACGGACCCGGACCCGGAATCGGCGGGACGGCTCCGGCCCCCGGACGGGACGTGCCCGCCCTCGGTGCCGGGGCCCTGCCCGACGCCACTCCCGGCGTCACAGGGCCCGGCGGTGCCTCCTCGGCGCTGCCCGGGCAGGCCGGGGCGAGTGCGCCCCCGGCCCGTTGGGACGACCTCGTCGCGGGTACGCCGGTACGGCGCGGACCCGCCACCGCGCTGGCCGCCGAGCGGGCACGGCAGGCCCGGATGACCGTGGTGGGTCCGGTGACCGAGCGCTGGGCGCCGGAGCAGGCCGGGCCCGTGCACGAGAACTGGCAGCTGGCCGCCCCCATCGGCCCCGCCACCGACCTGTGGGCGCTGGGCGCGCTGCTCTTCCGAGCCGTACAGGGGCACGCGCCCTATCCGGAGGAGTCGACGGCCGAGCTGGTGCAGATGGTGTGCGCCGAGCCACCCGCCTTCGCCGAGGAGTGCGGACCGCTCCGCCCGGTCGTCGAGTCGCTGCTGCGTCAGGATCCCACCGAGCGACCGGACTTCGAGGAGCTCGGCGGCTGGCTGCGCTCGCTCGTGCGGTCCGCGCCGGAACCGGAGGCCGGGGCCCACGTCGTGGCCGCGCCGCCCGCCGACACCAACCGGCTGCCGGTCGTCCGCCGCCGCGGCGAGCTGGTACGCAGGGGACGTGCCGGGCTGCCCGCCCATCACGGGCGGCACAAGCGGGCCCGGGAACAGGCCCGTTCGCCGCGCAGCCTCGGGCGCACCCTGCTTCTGCTGATACTGCTCCTGCTGGCCGCGGTGGTCGCGTACGCGATGCTGTTCATGCCGAAGGCCGGGCACGACGGCGCGACGGGCGGCGACCGCACGGGAGCGGCGGGCGAGGCGAGCCCGGCCCCGTCCGGTTCGGGGGCGGACGACGGCACCGGCCGGCCGACCGGTTCCGCCGAACCTTCCGGCTCGCCCGGCTCCGCCGGCACAGCGGGCTCCCCCGGTTCGTCCGGTTCCACCGGTTCGTCGGGGTCGACCGAGACGCAGACCACCGGTACGGACGTCGCCGACGGCTTCACCCTGCGCAAGGACTCCGCCGGGTTCCAGATCGCCGTACCCAAGGACTGGAGCCGTACGCCGAAGAACGACCGGGGCCAGGTGGTCTACTCCCACGGCGACTTCGAGCTGATCGTGGTGCCGGGCCGGGACAGCGCCGCCGAGTTCGGCAGCGATCCGATGGTGTATCAGCGGGAGAGGGAGAGCGAGCTCGCGGGCTACCGCGACTCCAGCTGGGCCACCTCCTCCGGCATGCGGACCATCCAGGTCGGCGGAAGAACCATGGCCGAGGGACAGTTCACCTGGAGCGACGCGGACGGGCGGCAGTTGTTCGTGCGCAATGTCGCGATCCTCCTCGGCGGCCGTTACCACGTGGTGCAGGTGCGGGGCCCGGAGTCACAGCGGGACGAGGTGAGCAGACTGTACGAACAGGCCTCGGCGACGTACCGGTTCACGGGCTGAACTTCCAGGCGTCCAGGAGATATCGGGAGTTCACAGAAGTTCCCGCGGGCACCGGGAAGCGACAACCGTCACAGTGCTGTCTCCATGGCACCCCGCTGGTTCCCTGTCAGGGGGCCGGTCCTTACTCTGACCCTGTCAAGAACATTGCGGGGCAACGTGAATCAGATGCAGGGCCTGCTCCTCGCGGGCCGCTACCGGCTCGTCGACTCCATCGGCAGCGGCGGCATGGGCCGGGTGTGGCGCGCGCACGACGAGGTGCTGCACCGGGCCGTCGCCATAAAGGAGTTGACCGCCGCCCTCTACGTCTCCGAGAGCGACCAGGCGGTCCTCCTCGCACGCACCAGGGCCGAGGCCCGCGCGGCCGCACGGATCAACCACTCCGCCGTCGTCACGGTGCACGACGTGCTGGAGCACGACGGCCGCCCGTGGATCGTAATGGAGCTGGTCGAGGGCCAGTCGCTGGCGGACGCGGTCAAGGAGCAGGGCCGCCTGGAACCGCAGGAGGCGGCCCGGATCGGACTGTGGGTGCTGCGCGCCCTGCGGGCCGCGCACGCCGCCGGGGTGCTGCACCGCGACGTCAAGCCCGGCAACGTCCTGCTGGGCCAGGACGGCCGCGTCCTGCTCACCGACTTCGGCATCGCCCAGATCGAGGGCGACACCACCATCACCCGCACCGGAGAGGTCGTCGGCTCGGTCGACTACCTGGCGCCCGAGCGGGTCCGCGGCCACGACCCCGGCCCGGCCTCCGACCTGTGGGCGCTCGGCGCCACGCTGTACACGGCGGCGGAGGGCCTGTCGCCGTTCCGCCGCACCTCGCCGCTGAGCACCATGCAGGCGGTCGTGGAGGAGGAGGCCGACGCGCCGCGCCACGCCGGTGCGCTCGGCCCCGTCATAGCCGCCCTGCTGCACAAGGAACCCGAACGCCGGCCGGGCCCGGAGGAGGCGGAGCAGATGCTCGCCGAGGCGGCAGAGGGCCGCTGCCCGCACGCGGCCCAGTGGTTCATCCCGACCCAGGGCCCGGGCCTATACACCGGTGGGCCGAGCACCTCGGGTTACAGCCCCACGGGACCCACTTCCGGCTACGGCCCCACCTCCGGCTCCGGCTCCATGGGGACCGTCCACGGTCCCGGAGCACCGGGGGGGCCGGGCCGTTCCAGGACGGGGCCGACGGCCGTGGCGCCCACGCCGAGGGGTCCGGCGCCGGTACGGCCCCGGCCCCGCCGCCGGCTGCGCACCCTCGCCCTCGTCGCCGCTGCCGCGGCGATGCTCGGCGGTGGTGCGGCGGTCGCCTTCCAGGAGTGGGGTGGCATGGAGCAGAACACCGGGTCGAGCACCGGTGCGGGTCCGGCCACGGGCTCGCCCTCCGCGAGCGGCAGCGCCACGCCGGGCGGTGCCGGGACCCTGCCTGCCAGCTGGGAGCAGCACCACGACCCGGTGGGCTTCAGCATCTCCCTGCCCAAGGGGTGGAAGCGGTCCGTCTCCATCGACCAGGACGGACTCCGGCAGGTCGACTACTCTCCCGACAAGGGCAAGCACCTCGTGCGGGTCGCTGTCGACACCGCGCCGGACTTCCGCACCTCGTACGAGCACATGAGCAACCTGGATCAGCGGATCTCACGGCGGCTGCAGGACTACAAGAAGCTGAGCCTCAAGGACGAGCTCTTCCGCGACCAGCCGGGCGTCCGCTGGGAATACACGTGGAACGCGCTGGCCAAGGACCCGCCGCACTACTTCCCGGGGCTCTACCATGCCATCGACGTCGCGTACATGGAGAGCGACGGCACCGAGTACGCCATCTACGCGGCCTCGCCGGCCGACGACTGGGCCACCACCAGCAAGCAGTTCGACTGGATCCTGCGAAGCTTCCAGGAGGGTTGATCTCTCATGACGCGGTCGCATATCGGCCCATCCGAAAATTGCATGGGCCGATATGTCAACGAGAGTGAAGGTGCGGGGGCTCAGGCATAGTCCGTGCAGGAACGGACAATCGTACTCCCGTCCATGACCGCCACCTGCGCGCCGATGTAGTCGAGAGTATCGCCGGAGGGTGACGCGTAAGTGGTGAAGGAGATGGTCGATCCGTTTCCGTTGTAGTTGGAGTGCCAGGGCCACTCCGTCACCCATCCGGTGCCGCCGTCTATGGAAACGAATCGAATGGCGACATGGCGACCATCGGCAACGGTGTCCTTGACCCAACCGCTGATGTCCACATGGCTGGCGGACCAGTTGGTGAACGTGAGACTCCCCGAGGCGCCGGTCACCGAGCACGCAGCTCCGCCACTCGCCGCGCTGGCATTGGTCACCGTGGTCGAGGCGAATATCGCCACCGCCGCGAAGCCCGTGACGGAAAGTCGCTTCAATGTATGGTTCATAAGGAAAACGTAAGGGTCTCGTGATCCACATAACAGCATGATTCAAGTCGTCCTTTTGCCCTGCATGGCGTGTATCCCGATACGTTTTGTCATGCTTTATGCGTTTTCTAAAACGGCTTGTGGCCGAAAATAATCACCTCCGGCCGTTCGGCCCGACCCGCGACCCGGTCGCACGCGCCGACGAACTAGTTCAAGCGGCGGCATACTTGGCTGATCGCCGTCCCGGAACGTGTCCGTCCGATGCGGCATGATGGGGCGCATGGGGACCGAGGGGGCCGACCTCCGTGTGATCGCGGGCCGTTACCGCCTGGAGGCGCGGATCGGGCGCGGCGGTATGGGCGTCGTGTGGCGGGCGACCGACCAGCTGCTCGGTCGGCGGGTCGCGGTCAAGGAACTCCCGTTCGACGAGACACTGTCCGCCGAGGAGGCCCGGCAGCAGCGGGACCGTACGCTGCGAGAGGCACGCGCGGTAGCCCAGTTACGTCATCCGCACGTGATCGTCGTCCACGACATAGCGGAGCAGGACGAACGCCCCTTCATCGTCATGGAGTTGGTCGAGGGCGGCTCGCTCGCCGACCGGATCGCCGCTCATGGCCCGGTGGACGCCGCCGAGGCCGCCCGTATCGGCATCGCCCTGCTGAGCGCGCTGCGCGCCGCGCACGCCGCCGGGGTGCTGCACCGGGACATCAAGCCCGCCAACGTCCTGGTGGAGTCCGGCACCGACCGGGTCGTCCTCACCGACTTCGGCATCGCCCAGGTGGCGGGCGCCACCACGCTCACCGAGACCGGCTCCTTCGTCGGCTCGCCGGAGTACACCGCGCCCGAGCGGATGTCCGGCGGCGGTACCGGCCCGGAGTCCGACCTGTGGTCGCTGGGCGCCCTGCTGTGCACCGCGCTGAGCGGTGAGTCGCCGTTCCGGCGCGACTCGCTGGGCGGCATTCTGCACGCGGTCGTCATGGACGAGATCCGGCCGCCCGCACAGGCCGGGCCGATCCTGCCCGTCGTACGCGGACTGCTGGAGCGGGATCCGGAGCGGCGGCTGGGGGCGGCCGAGGCGGAGCGCATGCTGCGGGCCTTCCTGGAGACGGGGCGCACGCCGCAGCCGTCCCGGCCGTCCTCCTCGCTGTCGCGCTACACGCCGACGCAGCGGAACGTCCCGCGGGTGCCCCCGTCGGGGGCGCCGACCACTTCGGTGTCGGCGGGCGTCTCGGGAGGCTCCGGCGGTTCCAGCACGCGGGGCGCATCCGGTGGGCACGTCACCTCCGGTGGGTCGAGCAGTCCCCAAGGCCCGGGCGTGCCGGGCGCGTTCGGCGGTGCGCAGGAGGCGCCCGCCCCGCGCTCCACGCGGGGCGTGCTGGCCGTGGCGCTGCTCGTCGCCGCGCTGGCCGGTGCGGGTGTGTCCGCGGCGGCGCTGCTGATGAACGGGGGCGGCACCGGCGGGCACCCGCCGGTGAGTTCGGCCCCGGGTACGGCGGTGGGCGTCTCGGGGAGCACCCCCGCGGGCACGGCGACCGGGCCGGCCACGCCCTCGGCGCCGGCGTCGTCCACGGCGCCCTCCGGACCGGCCGCCACGGTCACGGAGACCCGGTCGGCCCCGGCCGCCGCCGACGGACCCACCGCGCCCTCGGGCTACCACCTGGCGCACGACCGGGCGGGCTTCTCGGTCGCGGTGCCGGACGGCTTCACGCGCAGCCCGCAGGGTGTGCGGATCTTCTACATGTCACCGGGGGACACCTTCCGCATCGGCATCAAGATCGCCGAGCCGGAGTCCGGCGGGCCCCTCGCGGTGATGCGCCGCGCCGACGCCGCGGGCCCGACCACCAACCCCGGTTACCGCGACGGCCGGGTCACCGGCACCTCGCACCGCGGACACCCGGCCGCCCTCTGGGAGTTCACCTGGAACGGGTTCAGCGCGGCGGAGGGACCGAGGCACACCTACGACCTGTGCTGGGAGCAGAACGGCCGGATGTACGACGTATGGGTGTCGGCACCGGTCGGGAAGGTGCGGGAGGCGAAGGAGTACTTCGACGTCGCGGTCGACACGTTCGACCCGGCGTGAGTGGCAGGCACGTCCGCCGTAGGTCACGGGTCTGTGACCGCCTGCGCCCCTCAGTGGAGCCGCGGGTGGTGGTCGCGATATGCATGAACCATGAGCAACAACGGGGGAGCCCACCACGGGGCCGAGGAGCCGACGAGTTTCGTCCTGCGACCGCCGAACGCGCAGCCGCGGGTGCCCCACCCGCAGAACCCCTACGCCGCACCGGCGCAGGCCCAGCCGCAGCCGCAGCCCCAGGTCCCGCCGCAGCCCGAGTCGCGGCCCCCGGCCCAGCCGCAGCCCCCGGAGCAGTCCCAGGCCCAGCCGCAGCCCCCGGCCCGGACGCAGGTCCAGCCCCCACCGCAGGACCCCGGTGCCGGGCGGCTGATCGCCGGGCGGTACCGGCTGCTGGCCAAGCTGGGGCACGGCGGCATGGGCACGGTGTGGCGGGCCAAGGACGAGACGGTGGACCGCGAGGTCGCGGTCAAGGAGCCGCGCGTCCCCGACCACCTTCCGGAACGGGAGCGGGCCAACGCCTTCGAGCGGATGCGCCGTGAGGCCCGCGCGGCGGCCCGGCTCGACCACCCGGCGGTGGTCAACGTCCATGACGTGGCCGTCGTGGACGACCGGCCGTGGATCGTGATGGAGCTGGTGCAGGGACGCTCCCTCGGCGGCGTTCTTCAGGAGGGCACGCTGGAGGCCCGTGAGGCGGCCCGCATCGGCCTGGAGGTGCTCGGCGCGCTGGAGGCCGCGCACGCCGCGGGTGTCCTGCACCGGGACGTCAAGCCCGACAACATCCTTCTCGGGCGGTACGACCGGATCGTCCTCACCGACTTCGGCATAGCCCAGATCGAGGGCGAGACCAATCTGACGGACACCGGCGGCTTCGTCGGCTCGCCCGAGTACATCGCGCCGGAGCGGGTGCTGGGCCGGCGCCCCGGCCCGGCGAGCGACCTGTGGTCCCTCGGGGTGGTCCTGTACGCGGCCACGGAGGGCGTCTCGCCGTTCCGCCGCAGCAACACCCCGGCCACCCTCCAGTCGGTCCTCAACGCCGTCCCGGCGCCTCCGGCCACCGCGACCGGTCCGCTCGCCGAGGTCATCACCGGCCTGCTCCAGAAGGACCCCGCGCACCGCCCGGACGCCGCCCGTGTCCGCACGCTGCTGGAGGCCGCGGCGACCCCGCCGCCCCCGGAGCCCACGCAGGTGGTCCAGTACGTCGACGGCGGCAGGCGCTCCCCGCGGCTCGGCCGCCGCGCCTGGCTCGGGATCGGCGCCGCGGCCGTCGCGGCGGCGGTGGCGGCGTACGTCGGTATCGCGCACCCGTTCGCGGGCCCGCTGCCGGGCGGCTGGAAGAAGAAACCCGAGAAGGACGTCGCCGCGACGCTCGCCGTGCCCGAGCACTACAAGCGCACCGTGCCCGACCGGAGCTCGGACGACAAGCACTGGGTCACCTACAGCGACGTGAGCGGCAGTGTCTGGATCAACCTGTCGCTCGACAGGAAGACCGAGGACGACAACGGCGACATCGCGGACTCGGCGGCGGCCGAGATGTACGACGACGACGCCAAGTTCAAGCAGCAGGGGGACTACGACCTCGACATCCCCTCGGGCAAGGACACCAGGACCGATCCCGACGACAACGTGACGTTCCACGGCCGCAAGGCCGCCGGGAACACGATCACCTACATGACGGACGACTCGGACAACCCCCGTCCGCGCGCGGTGCGGATCTTCTACTACAAGACGTCCAAGGGCGACATGTACAAGCTCACCATCGGCTATCCCGGCAAGGACAGCGACTTCAACGCGCGCGGCATGGAAGTCGCGAAGACGGCGATCGACAACCTGGACGTCGACAACCTGTGAGATCCGGCTGTGACAGCCCAAGACAAAAAGTGAAAGAAAAGATCCCTGATCAGCGCGTTTGTTGCCACTGATCACTGGCGTCGTGTGAGCACTCGGTGAATCCCCGTTACCGACGGGTACACAAAGCTCCGGCCGCGTCATACCCTGCGCTTCATGACGGACGCGCAGGCCCCGGCACAGACCGGCACGAATCCTCTCGCCCCCGCTCCGGCGGGTGCCCGCACCGCGGCCGACGTGGTGACCCCGGAGCTGGTCGCCCAGCTCACCAAGGGAGTCGCCGGATCCGGCCGGACCGCCAACCACACGCCGTTCACCGGTGAGAAGCTCGCCGACCTGCCCGAGTCCACCCCCGAGGACGTGGCCCTGGCCTTCGAGCGGGCCCGCGCCGCCCAGACCGTCTGGGGGCAGGTCCCCGTACGGCAGCGCGCCGCCGTCCTGCTCCGCTTCCACGACCTTGTGCTCGAACGCCAGGCCGAGGTACTCGACCTCATCCAGCTCGAGACCGGCAAGGCCCGTCTGCACGCGCACGAGGAGGTGCAGGCGGTCGCCGTCGCCGCCCGGCACTACGGCCGCCGGGCCGCCGCCTATCTGAAGCCGAAGCGGCACACGGGCGCCGTACCGACCCTGACGAAGGTCGTCGAACTGCGCCACCCGCGCGGCGTGGTCGGTCAGATCGCCCCCTGGAACTACCCGCTGGAGCTCTCGGTCGGCGACGCGCTGCCCGCCTTCGCCGCGGGCAACGCCGTGGTGATGAAGCCCGACACGGAGACCTGCCTGACCGCGCTGTGGGCGCGTGACCTGCTGATCGAGGCCGGGCTGCCCGCCGAGGTGTTCCAGGTCGTCATCGGTGACGGCCCGGTCGTCGGCCCGGCGGTCGTCCAGCACGCCGACTACGTCTCCTTCACCGGCTCCACCCGCACCGGTCGCGAGGTCGCCCAGGGTGCCGCCGCGCGCCTGGTCGGCGTCTCCCTCGAACTGGGCGGCAAGAACGCCATGCTGGTCCTCGAGGACGCCGACATCGAGAAGGCCGCGGCAGGAGCGGTCCGCGCCTGCTTCTCCTCGGCCGGTCAACTGTGCATCTCCATCGAGCGGTTGTTCGTCCACGAGTCGGTCGCGGACGCGTTCCTGGAGCGCTTCGCCGCCCGCACCAGGGCCATGCGCCTCGGCACGTCCCTCGCGTACGGCGCCGACATGGGCTCGCTGGTCGGCGAGCGGCAGCTCAAGACCGTCACCCGGCACGTGGAGGAGGCCGTCGCCAAGGGCGCCAGCGTGGTGGCGGGCGGCGTCGCCCGCCCGGACGTCGGCCCGTACTTCTTCGAGCCGACCATCCTCGACGGCGTCGAGGCGCCGATGTCGGTCTGCACCGAGGAGACCTTCGGCCCGGTCGTCTCGATCTACCGCTTCTCCACCGACGACGAGGCCGTCGAGCGCGCCAACTCCACGCCGTACGGCCTGAACTCGTCCGTGTGGACCAAGGACGCCCGCCGGGGCCGCGAGGTCGCCGCCCGGCTGCGCACCGGCACGGTCAACATCAACGAGGGTTACGCGCCCGCCTACGGCAGCGCCCAGTCGCCGATGGGCGGCATGAAGGACTCCGGCCTGGGCCGCCGGCACGGCTCCGAGGGCATCCTCAAGTACACCGAGGCCCAGACCATCGCCCACCAGCGGCTGCTGCCCATGGCCCCGTCGCTCGGCATGGACGACGCGGCGTACGCGGCGTTCATGAGCCGGAGCCTGAAACTGATGAAGGCGTTCCGCTTCCGCTAGACCACACCCGGCCGGCCGGACCGGACCGGACCGGACCCGACCACCCCGACCACACCCCGTCCACACCCCGTTCTCGACGAGGAGAGCACGTGTCGCAGGAGCAGACTGTCCAGACCCGGGACGAGGACGGGTACGACTATGACGTCATCGTGGTCGGATCGGGGTTCGGCGGCTCCGTCAGCGCCCTCCGCCTGACCGAGAAGGGCTACCGCGTCGGCGTCCTGGAGGCCGGCCGCCGCTTCACCCGCGACTCCCTCCCCAAGAACTCCTGGGACCTGAAGAACTACCTGTGGGCCCCGAAGCTCGGCCTGTACGGCATCCAGCGCATCCATCTGCTCGGCAACGTCATGGTGCTGGCCGGCGCGGGCGTCGGCGGCGGCTCCCTCAACTACGCCAACACCCTCTACGTACCGCCGAAGGCCTTCTTCGACGACCCGCAGTGGCGTGGGATCACCGACTGGCAGGAGGAGCTGGCCCCGTACTACGACCAGGCCAGGCGCATGCTCGGGGTGCGGCTCAACCCGACGATGACCCCGTCCGACCTGCATCTGAAGGCGGCGGCGCAGCGCATGGGCGTCGGCGACTCCTTCCACATGGCGCCGGTCGGGGTGTTCTTCGGGGACGGCGAGGACGCCGACGGCAAGGCGAAGGCCAGGCCGGGCGAGCAGGTCGCCGACCCCTACTTCGGCGGGGCCGGCCCCGACCGCAGGGCCTGCACCGAGTGCGGCGAGTGCATGACGGGCTGTCGGCACGGCGCCAAGAACACGCTGAACGAGAACTACCTCCACCTCGCCGAGAAGGCGGGCGCGGCGGTCCACCCCATGACGACGGTCGTGTCCGTCACGGACGACTCCCGCGGCGGCTACGCGGTCGCCACGCTTCCGACGGACGACAGGAAGAAGGGTGCGGGCCGGACCTTCACCGCCCGCCGGGTCGTCCTGGCCGCCGGCACCTACGGCACCCAGACGCTGCTGCACCGCATGAAGGCGGGCCGGCAACTGCCGTACCTCTCGCCCCGGCTGGGCGAGCTGACCCGCACCAACTCCGAGGCCCTGGTGGGCGCCCAGACCGACGACCGGCGCTACCGCAGGGCGACCGGCGAGCCGAGGGCCGACTTCACCCGCGGGGTCGCCATCACCTCCTCCATCCACCCCGACGAGAACACCCACATCGAGCCCGTCCGCTACGGCAAGGGCTCCAACTCGATGGGCGGCCTGTCGATCCTTCAGGTGCCCTATGTGGACGGTGGGTCGAGGTTCGCGGCCTGGCTGGCGAACGCCGCCCGTCATCCGCTGCTGGTGCTGCGCTCGCTGTCGAACCGCCGCTGGTCGGAGCGGACCATCATCGGCCTGGTGATGCAGTCCCTGGACAACTCCCTGACGACGTACCTGAAGGCGGACGGCGTCGGCAAGGGCCTGCTCACCGCCCGCCAGGGCCACGGCTCGCCCAACCCCAAGCAGATCCGCGCCGCCACCGAGGCCGCCTCCACGCTCGCCGCCGAGATCAACGGCTTCGCCGGCTCCAACGTGGGCGAGCTGATGGGCACCCCGCTCACCGCGCACTTCCTCGGCGGCTGCCCGATCGGCGACTCCGCCGAGACGGGCGTCATCGACCCGTACCACCGCCTGTACGGCCACCCGGGCATCTCGGTCGTCGACGGGGCGGCGGTGTCCGCGAACCTGGGCGTGAACCCGTCCCTGACCATCACCGCGCAGGCCGAGCGGGCGATGTCGTACTGGCCCAACAAGGGCGAGGCCGACCCGCGCCCGGCGCAGGGCGTGGCCTACGAGCGGCTGAAGCCGGTCGAGCCCCGCCGTCCGGCGGTTCCGGCGGACGCGTTCGGCGCGCTGCGGCTGCCGTTCCTGGGGATACCGGCGGTGCCGCCGAAGAAGTAGCCGGCCGCCGGGCGGACATGGAACAGGGGTCCCGCACGCTGTTCGCGCGGGACCCCTGCACAGAGACTTCGAGGCACGTGTGACGCTTCCGGAGAAGCGCTACGCCTCCGTTACGCCTCGTCAGGTCGCGTCACGCGTTCGAGGCGCCCTTGCGGCGACGCACGGCGAACAGCGCACCGGCACCGACGACGACCGCGACACCGCCGACGAGACCGATGGTCGGCACCATGGAGCTGGAGCCGGTCTCGGCGAGGCTGCCGGTGGCGTGCTGGGTGTTGTTCTGGTTCGGCTTCTCGGTGGGAACCGGGACCTTGCCGCCTTCCTGCGGCTTGGTCCCGTCGGTGTCCGTACCGGCCTTGACGATCTGGATGATGTAGTGCGCCTCGTCCGAGCTGAGGCAGTTCTCCTCCTCGTCGAAGTAGAGCCCGCCGCCGATGGTCAGACCCTCACCGATCGGGGCGTTCGCCTTGACGTTCATCCGGAGCTGGTACGTGACCGTCTTGCCGCCCGCGATGTCGGCGAGGTCGAGGTAGCCCACCGAGTGGCCCTCCTCGTCCGTGACGTCGACCCAGACGCCGTCGTACTTCACCTGCAACTGGACCTGGCTGGTGCTGAACGCGTACGGCGCGTCGGGGTCGCTGGGGCCGACACCCGCGTAGAAGACGACGTCCTTGACGTCGGTCTGCGTCGGGTTCTTGACGGAGAGCGTGAAGGGGTGCCAGCCGCTGCCGACCGCGATCTTGCCCGGCAGGCCGTTGAGCTGGGCGTCGAGCTTGGACTGGTAGCCGGCGTCGTCCTCCTCGCAGACGCCGGTCGGCGGCTCGTCGGTCGGCTCGGCCGACTCGCTCGGCGTCGTGGACGCGGAGGCGCTGTCGGAGGGGGAGGCGCTGCCGGAGGGCGACGCGCTGTCCGACGGGGAGGTGCTGTCGGAGGGCGATGCGCTGTCGGACGGGGAGGCGCTGTCCGAGGCGGACGCGCTGTCGGAGGGGGACGCGCTGTCGGAGGGCGACTGGCCGGCGGACGACTCGCTGGTGCTCGGCGAGACACTGGGCGGTTCCTGGGCGAAGGCCGTCGTCGCGGACAGGAGCGCCAGCGGGGACAGAGCGGCCGTCGCGGCCGCGGTGACCATCGCGCGGCGAAGCTTCATGGAGACCTCGGAAAGTTCAGGCGTACCGCGCGTCGGCGCGGTGCGGACCGGCGAGCAACCGCGTGGCGGCGCGGGATGGGCCCTTTTCAACAGGTGTGACCCGGGGCACGCCCGAAGGGTTGTGCCGGCTCTCACAGGATCTTTATGTGATGCGCGTCATGGACGGTCCCGCGCATGCGAAGGGCCCCGCGGCGGTCTCGAGCCGCGGGGCCCTTCTTCCGTCGTTCGGCCCGCCCTTGTGGGTCTTCCTGTTCCCGCCGGTCGGCCCCGGGCGTCCCCGGAGCCGACCGTTATCTGGGTGACCGGGCTGCTGTCCCCTGCCGTCCGGTCACTTCTCCGGAGCGAGGTCCCACGACGCGCGGCACGGCCGCCACGTCTCATCGCTCCAGAGAGCCACGCGTGGTTCTTTCGGGCCCGCCCCTGGCTGGCACGGACACCGATACCAACGAGGCGGCGCACACCGCGGTCACGCGCCGTACGGGTGAGATACGGCGGATACGGGAGGCGGGCGCAGGCGTGGGACAGGCGTGGGACAGGCGTTGCACAGGGACGCGAAGGAGGTGCGGGACGGGGAGCGGGCGGAGCCGCGGGCGGGTTCAGATCTTGCCGCGGCACAGCTCCAGGAGGGTCATCGCCAGCGTCGTGCCCGGCTTGCCGAGCGCGTCCCGGTAGTGGCCGAGGATCTCCATCTCGCGGGAGAGGTTCACCCGCCGGCCGCCGGAGGAGATCCGGGCCTCCTGGATGACGGCGGAGACGGCCATGCGTTCCTGGATCAGGCCGATGATCCGGTCGTCGAGCGCGTCGATGCGCTCGCGGGCGCCGGTGATCACATCGGCGGCCTTGGGGGTGCGGGCGCCGGTGACGTCGGTGGCGGCGGCTGCGGCTGTGGCGGTCATAGGGGGCTCCTCGTCGGACGGGGTGCCCCGGAGCGGCAAGATCCGGAAAACACCAGGCGCCCCGGACCTTGTCGGCCCGGGGCGCCTGGGAAGTCGCTTGTCAGTAGCTCAAGCAGCACGACCATGGCAGCCGGCGGGCCGGTTGCCATAGGTAAAGACGAAGGTCTGGTGCTGGAGCATGGGCCCAGTATGCCGGGTGCCGGGGCCGAGTCCAACACGGTTCGCATGATGAGACGGGGGTTCCGGACGCGGGCCGAGGACGACGTCGGGGTCACACACGCCCACCCCGGTAGAATTGGCCAGCACAGAGACCCCCGCCCGATCCGCCGGAAGGCTCCCGTGTCATCAGCGCCCCCCGCTGCCGCCACCCCCGACACCGTCCTGGTCGTCGACTTCGGTGCGCAGTACGCCCAGCTCATCGCCCGTCGCGTCCGCGAGGCCCGGGTCTACAGCGAGATCGTCCCCAGCACCATGCCGGTGGCCGAGATGCTCGCCAAGAACCCGGCGGCGATCATCCTCTCCGGCGGCCCCTCGTCCGTGTACGAGGAGGGCGCCCCCCGCCTGGACCGCGAGATCTTCGAGGCCGGCGTCCCCGTCTTCGGCATGTGCTACGGCTTCCAGCTGATGGCCCAGGTCCTCGGCGGCACCGTCGACAACAGCGGCGCCCGCGAGTACGGCCGTACGCCGCTGCACGTCTCCAAGGCGTCCTCCACCCTCTTCGAGGGCACCCCGGCCGAGCAGCCGGTGTGGATGTCGCACGGCGACGCCTGCTCCGCCGCCCCCGAGGGCTTCACCGTCACGGCCTCCACGGACGTCGTCCCGGTCGCCGCGTTCGAGAACGACGAGAAGAAGCTCTACGGCGTCCAGTACCACCCCGAGGTCATGCACTCCACGCACGGCCAGCAGGTGCTGGAGCACTTCCTGTACCGCGGCGCGGGCCTGGAGCCGAACTGGACCACGGGCAACGTCATCGAGGAGCAGGTCGAGGCGATCCGCGAGCTGGTCGGGGACAGGCGCGCGATCTGCGGGCTGTCCGGCGGTGTCGACTCCGCGGTGGCCGCCGCCCTGGTGCAGAAGGCCATCGGCTCGCAGCTGACCTGCGTGTACGTCGACCACGGCCTGATGCGCAAGGGCGAGACGGAGCAGGTCGAGAAGGACTTCGTCGCGGCCACCGGCGTGCAGCTGAAGGTCGTCGACGCCGAGGAGCGCTTCCTGAAGGCGCTCGCCGGGGTCAGTGACCCCGAGGAGAAGCGGAAGATCATCGGCCGCGAGTTCATCCGGGTCTTCGAGCAGGCCCAGGCGGAGATCATCGCGGACGAGGGCCCGGCCGTGGAGTTCCTCGTTCAGGGCACGCTCTACCCGGACGTCGTCGAGTCCGGCGGCGGGACCGGCACCGCGAACATCAAGTCGCACCACAATGTCGGCGGCCTGCCCGAGGACCTCGAGTTCAAGCTGATCGAGCCGCTGCGCAAGCTGTTCAAGGACGAGGTCCGCATGGTCGGCCAGGAACTCGGCCTGCCGGAGGAGATCGTCCAGCGCCAGCCGTTCCCGGGTCCGGGCCTCGGCATCCGTATCGTCGGCGAGGTGACCAAGGAGCGCCTGGACCTGCTGCGCGAGGCCGACGCCATCGCCCGCGAGGAGCTGACCGCGGCCGGCCTGGACCGGGACATCTGGCAGTGCCCCGTGGTCCTGCTCGCGGACGTCCGCAGCGTCGGCGTCCAGGGTGACGGCCGCACCTACGGCCACCCGATCGTCCTGCGCCCGGTCTCGTCCGAGGACGCCATGACCGCCGACTGGTCCCGGCTGCCGTACGACGTCCTCGCGAGGATCTCGACGCGGATCACGAACGAGGTGCGGGACGTCAACCGGGTCGTCCTCGATGTGACCTCGAAGCCGCCGGGGACCATCGAGTGGGAGTAGGCCCCTGCGGTGACTGCGGTGAAGGGGCTCAGGTGCGCTTGATCGTGCGCACCGGCTCGCCGGGCTTCCAGACCTGGACGACGAGGTACTTCTCGTCCTGGACGTAGGTCCGCACGACCTCGGTCAGCTCGGTGCGGAAGAGGTGGTACGGCTGCGGCGGTTCCACCTCTTCCGTGTAAGCGGACTTCTGCGGGCCGTCGGCCACCTCGATCGCCCGCCCGCTGATCCGTACGTCACCGCCGCCCATGCCGGTGCCCTCCCCGGGGTTGGCCTGGAGCGCGAAACGGGGGTCGCGGCGCAGGTCGCGGGCCTTGAGCGAGTCCCACATCATCCCCAGCCACAGCTCGCCGCGGCGAAAGTCGACCTCCAGGCCGGAGGTCCGCGGTGAGCCGTCCTTGCGCAGGGTGACGAGGACGTGATGGGTGTGGGCGCGGAAGCGTTCCTCGACGGTCCTGGCGAGGTCCGGTTCGGCGGCGACGAAGGATTCCCAGTGGGCTGCCATACGGCGAGTGTGGCGCCGAAACCCGACATCTTCTGTCGCCTTTCGGCACGGCCTTCCTCTCCTCTTCCGGCAAGCCCTGTTCTCCCGGGCTGACCGACGGTAACTTCCCGCCCGTACGCAACCGAGTGCCGGAGGACCAATGCCCGGGCCCACTCCGCCCCCGCCCCTGCCCACGGACCAGCTGCGGTTCGCCATGCCGCCCAAGCACGAGTCGGCCGAGGACGAACGCCGGTACCGCAAGGAGCGGCTCGCGGGCGCGCTGCGGCTCTTCGGGCGGTACGGGTTCGAGGACGGCGTCTCCGGGCACATCACCGCCCGCGACCCCGAGTTCAGCGACTGCTTCTGGGTCAATCCCTTCGGGATGCCGTTCACACACGTCACCGTGAGCGACCTCGTCCTCGCCAACCAGGACGGGCAGGTCGTCGAGGGCCGCTACCACGTCAACCAGGCCGCGTTCACCGTGCACGCCCAGGTCCACGCGGCCCGCCCGGACGTGGTCGCGGTCGCGCACTGCCACTCGGTGCACGGGCGGGCCCTGGCGGCCCTGGGCGACCTGCTGGAGCCCATCACCCAGGAGAGCTGCGCCTTCTACGAGGACCACGCTCTCTACGACGCCTACACCGGCGTCGCCGTCGACGCGGTGGCCGGCCGCCGGATCGCGGCCGCGCTGGGCTCGCACAAGGCGCTGGTGCTGCGCAACCACGGCCTGCTGACGGTAGGCGACTCGGTGGACGCCGCCGCCTGGTGGTTCCTGACCATGGAACGCTCCGCCCAGGTGCAGCTCACCGCCCGCGCGGCCGGGCGGCCGGTTCTGATCGACCACAAGGCGGCGGTCGCGACGCGCGAACAGCTCGGCGGAGACCTGGTGGCCTGGATCAACTACCAGCCCCTGTGGCAGGACATCAGCCGCAGCGAGCCGGACCTGCTGAGCTGAGCCAGCCGGGCGGCCGGGAACCAGGATGTCCCGGTGTCCCGGTGTCCCGGTGTCCCGGGGTCCCGGTGTCCCGGGGTCCCGGATGGTTCAGGGCCCGGGCGTTCCGGGTGCCCGGAGCCCGGGCGTTGCGGTGGTCTAGAACCCCCGCAGCACCGCCGCCTTGGTCATCGCGAACTCCTCGTCGGTGAGCACCCCGTCCCGGTGCAACTGGCCCAACTCCCACAGGCGGCGCAGCAGTACGTCGTGGTGGTCGGCCCGGGGCGGTACGGCGGCCGTGCGGTCCGGGCGGTCGGCGAGGCCGGCCCCGGCGCGGGCCGAGGGGTGCGGCAGCCGGGCGGTGACGGCGGTCGCGACCAGCGCCGTGAGCAGGTCCCGGCGGGCGTTGCCCCACAGGTCCAGGGCGTAGGGGTCCTTCTCGGGCGGCAGCTTGGAGAACAGGGTCTCGCGGGTCACGAAACGCAGGAAGCCGTCCTCGTAGCCGGAGTTGGGCAGCCACTCGACCTGGACCAGTTCGCCGAGTCCGATGACGCGCGGGCCGGTGGCACGCTTGACCCGGTCGGAGGTGTCGGCCCAGTCGACACGGACCTGGGCGCCGTCGAAGGAGACCGTGCCGTCGGAGGAGCGGACCGAGACCGGCACCGGAGGCCCGGCCAGCAGATAGGCCTTGGCCGGCTCCTTGGGCACCTGGTCCAGGAGCAGGGCCTGGCGGATCTCCTCGGCGATGTACTCGGCGACCGAGGAGCGGTCGGGATCCACCGCCAGGCGATAGGGGTCGGCGGCCTCCGGCAGCCGACCACCGGTCGCCTGGAGCAGGGGGTCGGCGCCCTCCCGCAGGCGCATGCGCAGCCGGCCGCGTCTGCGCTCGGGCTCGTAGACCACGCCGGCGACGGCCTCCAGCGGCACGGCGATCTCTCCGTACGTCTGCCGGAACAGCGACACCGAGCGGTGGAGCCCCGGCGTGATCCTGACCGTGCCGCCGTCGAAGGCCCAGCTTCCGTCCCGCTGGATGATCTCGGCCATAAGGGAATTCTCGCAGCCGGGTCAACACGACGAGCCGGGCTTCACCCGTGCTGACCAGACCGGGCGGACGGGGACCGGGTGGGGTAGGGCACAATTCGCTGTCGGCGGTGGGGTGTTGGCGGCAGGACTTCGGCGGGATTTCTGCGGTTCCTGGGGAAGGCGGGCGTCGGGCGTGGCGGTGCAGGAAGCGAGAGACGGCGCGGCGAAGAGCGCCCACGCGGGCGGCTGCACGTGCGGGGACTGCCCGCACGGGGCGCGAACGGGGCACCGGCGGGCCGTGGCCGAATTCCTCCTCAAACGGGACGAGTTCGCCGCCGGACAGGGCCTGCCCGCGGCCGTGGCCCACTCGGCGTCGGCCTCCCGGCAGTGGGTCTCGGAGGAGCTGACCCAGTCCGCGGAACTCGTCGCCGAACGCGGCCGTGCCGAGGGCGAGGCCTGGCTGGCGAGGCTGTGGCGCCGGACGGCGATCGCGGTGGGATCGGCGGTCGGGCTGCTGCTCCTGGTGCAGGCGCTGACGGCGATCGGCGCGGGCTGGAGCACCGCCCGGACGGCGGGACTGCTGGCGGCGGTCCTGGTGGGCGGGGCGCTGACGGCCGCCTCCTGGTTCCACCGGGCGCGCGGCGGTGCGCTGGCCCCGGTCATCGGTGAGGACAACCGGCTGTCCACCTCACGCGCGGTCGCCGCGGGCTGGGTGCTGTTCGTGGCGTACGCGGTGCTGGTGCTGGTGGGCCGCCTGGCGGCGGCCTCCGGCCCGGCGGAGCGCGACGCGCTGATCTCCGGACTGGAACTGGCCCGCGGCGCCGGCGTGGTCACTGTGCTCGCCGTGGCCTGCGGGATCGCGGTGCTGGTCCGGCGGGTGGTCGGGCTGAGGGTGCTGGGACAGCGGCTCCAGAAGGTGCGCGCCGACCGGCCCCGCGCCGCCGACCTGCTGACCGACGACGCCGGCCGCGGCGCCTTCACCGACATCCAGTACGTCGTGATCAGCGCCGTCGCGCTGGTGTTCGCCGCGGTGCGGCTGGCCCGGCGGCCCGACCAGCTGCCCGACCTGCCGTGGGGGCTCGCGGTGGTGGCCCTGGTGTCGGCCGCGACCTACCTGGCCGGCAAGTACGCGGAGGGCGGGCGCCCGGTGATCCTCTCGGTGGTCCGGGCCCGGGAGGCCGGCGACCTGGACGCGCCGATCCGCACCGGCGACGACATCGAGATCCGCGGCGCGGGGTTCGTCCCGCCCGGAGCGCAGGCCGCCGACCGGCTGTCGCGGATGGTGGTCCGCATCGGCGCGGTCAACGTCCACGTGCCCCTGGTCCCGGTCACCGGAGGCTTCAGCAACCCCACGGACACCGCGCTGACCGTGCCCGTCCCGGCGGACGTGGAACCGGGCCGGGTCGAGGTGCAACTGGTGACCGCGGCGGGGGTGGAGACGAACCGGTACGCGATCGACGTGACCGAGTGAGCCACGAGTGAGCCGCGCGCGCCGGAACCATCGGAGTGAACCGCGGGCGCCGAAACCATCCGGAAGCCGGAAAGAAATCGGGAAAACGGCCGAGCGCGGTTGAACGGGTCCTTTCTTCCGTACGTATGGTCGGTTGACTGGTAAACGGCCTTGCGGTGAGAGGTGGCTGAGAGTGATGACTCACGGTCTTCGTACGGATACACAGACGTCGTATGCGGATCGGCGAGATACCTGGCGGGACGTCGCCGCCCGTTACTCCCTCCTTCCCCTCCGTGTCTTCCTGGGTGTCACCTTCGTCTACGCCGGCCTGGACAAACTCACCGACAGCGCCTTCATGAAGGCCTCCGGGCCCGGATCACTCGGCGACACGATGCACGCCGTGCGTGACTCCTCCGCGATCCCGGCCCTCGTCGACCTCGCCCTGAAGAGCCCCGTCGGCTTCGGCTACGCCATCGCCTTCGGTGAGCTCGCCGTCGGCATCGGGGTGCTGGTCGGACTGCTGGGCCGGCTGGCCGCGCTCGGCGGCGCGCTGATCTCCCTCAGCCTGTGGCTCACGGTCAGCTGGGCCACCACCCCCTACTACTTCGGCAACGACCTCGCCTATCTGATGGCCTGGCTGCCCCTGGTCCTGGCCGGCACCCCGATGTTCTCCCTGGACGCCGCCCTGCGGGTGCGGCGGCGGGGCGCCGGGGACTACCGGTAGGTCCGGGGACCACCCCGGTGGTCGGGATGCCGGGGGTACCCGCCGCATCCCGACTGCCACCGGCCCTGGCTCAGCCCACCCCCTCCGCGCGGGGCTCAGCCCACCCCCTCCGCCCGGGGCTCGCGGATACCGCCGCGACGGGCTCGGCGGCGCCTCCGCACGGCTGCGTTGAGGCCCGCAACCACCCCGGCCAGACACAGTCCGCCCACCACCAGCGGGACCCCCACGAACCACGGGGTCTGCCAGAGGCCGCGGGCGTCCCCGGCGTAGACGACACCCGCCGCGATGAGGAAGATCCCGCCCACCAGCTTGCCCGGCTGGAATTCATGACGCAGCACGGCTCACCTCCGCCTGTCCCATGCCGACCTGAAGGTCGAGATCGAGTGTCCCGGTGTTCTTCACGCCCGCCGGCGGGGCCAGGGTCACCTGCTGGTGCCTGCCCGGCGCCACGTCCACGTCCTTGGAGCTGTCACCCGGCAACCTGATGTCGCCGACCCCCACGTCGATGGTCGCCCGCACGGTCACGCCCTGGGCGACGATCACCCGCAGCCGTCCCATCCCCACCTGAGCCCGCGCGGCCACTGTCCGGCCGCCGCCGACATGTACGCGGGTCAGGTCGAGGGTGCCCTCGCCGGTGCCGAGGTCGTACTTCGGCTTCACCTCCGCCGCCGCGGCGGGCCGCCAGGTCGTGTGCGACCAGTGCGTGGTGATGTCCTTGGGAAGCGCCGCCGAGCCGGCGAGCAGCCCCGCGGTGATGAGCGCCAGCAGGATCGAGCCCGCTCCCGTGCGGCCCAGGAAGGCGCTGACCGCTATGCCCAGGCCGAAGACGCCGAGCGCGCACGCCAGACCGGTCTGGAGGCTGGTGCCGAGCGTGTGGTCGCTCCAGGTCAGGCCGGTGCCCAGACCGCCCGCGACCAGGGCGAGCAGGAAGACCCAGCCGCCGATCCAGCGCGGGCCGCGCGGACCGCGCGGGCGGGGCGGCTCGGCGCGCGGGGTGCGCACCTCCTCGTCGTCGCGGCCGCCGAGGCTGATGTTGACGGCCGCCGCGATGTCCCGGTCGCGCGAGTCGCGGGGGCCCCACAGATAGCCGGTGCCGCCGACATGGGTGCCGTCCTTGACGATCGGGTCGCGCCACCAGGACGGGTAGGCGGCGGGCGCCGGTGGCGCCTGGGCCTCCGGGGGGGCGTCGGCGACGGCCTGGGCGGCCAGCGGGTCGGGGTCGGGCGCACCGCGGTACCGCGACCAGTACCCGGCGCCCGCGATCAGCAGGGAGAGGACGACCGCGAAGGTCAGCACACTGCCGTTGCGCAGCATCGACAGGAAGACCCCGCAGCCGACCAGTGCGAACAGCACGGCCGCCAGCGCCTGTCCGTCCACCCGGCCGGTGAGGAGCTTGCGCACCTCGTTCTCGTCCTCGTCGTCGTAGGGCACGAAGAGCCAGGCGAAGCCGTAGAAGATCAGGCCGATACCGCCGGTCGCGGCGAGCACGGCCAGCGTGATGCGGAAGATCACCGGGTCCATGTCGCACAGCCGGCCCAGACCCGAGCACACCCCGCCGATCAGGTGGTGCCGCCGGTCCCGCCGGAACCTCGGTGAGCCCGCGGCGGCTTCCGGCCCCTCGGCAGCCGGGAAGCCGACTCCCGCTCCCGCGCCGGCCGACGCTCCGTCCGCAGCTGCGGCAGCGCCGCCCCGGCCGGGCCGCTCGTCCCGGCCGGGGCGCGGCCCCTCGGCCGTCTCCGGCCGGCCCGTCGCCCCCGTCGTCCCTGTCACACTCGCCTCTCCGGTCCGCCCGGGCCCGTCGTCCGCACCCGGCTGTCCGCCTGTTCCGTCCGTCCCTGTTCTCTCTGTTCCGTGCGCGCCCGTGCGCTCGTGCGCGCACGGTTCCTCACCCGCACCCGTGCCGGGCGCGGTGTCCCGCGGCCCGGCGCCCGGGACCGGGCGGGGGCCGGGGCCGGGTTCCGGACCCGTCGCGGCGTGCTGGTGATTCCTCATGCGTCCATGGTGACGGGCGCGCCGCCGCGGCGGGAGCCGGGACGACCCTGGCCGAACCCTGATTCGCCCCTGAGCCACGGCCGGGGATGCGTTCGACGGGCTTCCGCAACGGCCTCCGACGCGGCCTTCCGCTCGGTCTCCGACCCGTCTGCGCCGGGCCCTCGACGGGCTCCCGGCCCACGGACGGTACCGCGCCGCCCGGGATCCCCCGAAGATCGCTCCAAGATCAGGGGCGTCTCGGGGGCGGACCCTGATGACCCGGCCCCGCGGGCATGTGACCATCGATGACATGCCGGAAGCCGCAGCACTGCCTCTCGACGACCCGCGGCCGCCGCGCAAGCTCTACCGCAGCAGCGACGGACGCTGGCTCGGCGGAGTGGCGCGGGGCCTCGCCGGGCACCTCGGGCTGCCCGTGGTCTGGGTGCGGCTCGTCTTCGTCGGCCTGTTCATGGCCGACGGTCTCGGCGCGCTGCTGTACGCGGCCTTCTGGTTCTTCGTCCCGCTCGGCGTCGGCGGCGTCGGCGACCAGAAACCGCCCTCGCTCGTCACCGCGGAGACCTCGCCGGACGGCCGGCGCAGACTCGTCGCCCGCAAACCGGACAAGGGCCAGATCGTCGCCCTGCTCCTCATGGTCGTCGTGGCGATGGTCTTCGTCGGCAGCGTGAACCTGGGAGGCGGCGCCAAGGCGTACCTGGTGCCGGCCGTCCTCGTCGCCGCGGGCGTGGCCCTGGTCTGGCGTCAGGCGGACAACGCCCGCCGGGCCCGCTGGGTGGAGGTGGGCCGCCACCGCCGTACGCTCACGCTGCTGCGCGCCGGCGCGGGAGTCCTGCTGGTCACCGCCGGTGTCTCGGCCATCTTCGTGCTGCAGGGGTCCGCCGCCCACCTCGGCTCGGTGCTCCAGGCGGCCCTCGCCGTCCTAGTGGGCGTCACCCTGCTCGCGGGCCCGTACCTGGTGCGCATGACCCAGGACCTCTCCGAGGAGCGCCTGATGCGCATCCGCGCCCAGGAGCGCGCCGAGGTCGCCGCCCATGTCCACGACTCGGTGCTGCACACCCTGACCCTGATCCAGCGCAACGCGGAGAACGCGGGCGAGGTCCGCCGCCTCGCCCGCGCCCAGGAGCGCGACCTGCGCGCCTGGCTGTACAGACCGGAGGGCAACGGCAAGGACGAGGCCGACGAACCGGCCACCCTCGCCGAGGCGGTCAAGCGCAACGCCGCCGAGGTCGAGGACAAGCACGGCGTCCCCATCGAGGTGGTCGTGGTCGGCGACTGCCCGCTCGACGAACGGATCGGCGCCCAGATGCAGGCCGCGCGCGAAGCCATGGTGAACGCGGCCAAGTACGGTGGCGAGGGAGGCGCCGTGCAGGTGTACGCCGAAGTCGAGGGCAGGACGGTCTTCGTGTCCGTGCGGGACCGCGGGCCGGGCTTCGACCTCGACGCGATACCCGCCGACCGCATGGGCGTCAGAGAATCGATCATCGGCCGTATGGAGCGCAACGGGGGCACGGCTCGGCTGCGCGCCGTGCCGGACGGCGGCACGGAGGTCGAGCTGGAGATGGAGAGGGCGGAGAACACGTGATGAGCGACCCGACCGAGGCGAACGGTACGGCGGGAGCGGAGACGACGGAGGCGGCCGGGGCCGTCGGCGGCGGTGCCGGCGGGCGGCATGTGCGCGTGGTCCTCGTCGACGACCACCGCATGTTCCGTACGGGCGTCCAGGCCGAGATCGGCCGGACCGACGAGACCGGCGTGGAGGTCGTCGGCGAGGCCGCCGACGTCGACCAGGCGGTCACGGTCATCACCGCGACCCGACCCGAGGTGGTCCTCCTCGACGTCCACCTTCCCGGCGGCGGCGGGGTCGAAGTGCTGCGGCGCTGCGCCTCGCTGATGGCCGACGCCGAGCAGCCGGTCCGTTTCCTCGCGCTGTCCGTCTCGGACGCGGCGGAGGACGTGATCGGTGTGATCCGCGGCGGCGCACGCGGATATGTGACGAAGACGATCACCGGTTCCGACCTCATTGACTCGATCTTCCGGGTCCAGGAGGGCGACGCCGTCTTCTCGCCGCGCCTGGCCGGCTTCGTCCTCGACGCCTTCGCCTCCACCGACGCCCCGCCGGTCGACGAGGACCTCGACCGCCTCACCCAGCGCGAGCGCGAGGTCCTGAGACTGATCGCCCGCGGCTACGCCTACAAGGAGATCGCCAAGCAGCTGTTCATCTCCGTCAAGACGGTCGAGTCCCATGTCTCGGCGGTCCTGCGCAAGCTCCAGCTGTCCAACCGCCACGAGCTGACCCGCTGGGCGACCGCGCGCCGGCTGGTGTGACCGGCCGCCCCGCCGGCCCTTCTACGCCACCCGAGTCGCCCCCGCGAACGGCATCTGGTCGATCGGGGCCAGGCGGACCGGGGCCGAGGGGTTCGGTGCGTGGATCATCTGGCCGTTGCCCACATAGATGCCGACGTGGCTGATCCCGGAGTAGAAGAACACCAGGTCGCCGGGGCGGAGATCGGACCGGGCGACACGGCGGCCGGCGTTGATCTGGGCGTAGGTGGTGCGGGGGAGGGAGATCCCGGCGGCGCGGTAGGCGGCCTGGGCCAGGCCCGAGCAGTCGAAGGCGTCGGGTCCGGTCGCGCCCCACACATAGGGGCTGCCGAGCTTCTGGTACGCGTAGGTGACGGCCGCCGCAGCACGGGAGCTGGGCGCGGACGCCGAGCCGGGGGTGCCGAGCGCGTCCCTCAAGGAAGCCGAGCGGGAGGCGTGCGAGGAGCCCGTGCCGTCGCCGAGCGTGGCGCGCTGCTGCGGGGAGAGCCCGGCCAGCAGCCGCCGGGCCTCGTCGAGTTTGCGGGTGATCGTCTTCTTCTGCCGGCGCAGCTCCGCCTGCCGCGATCTGAGCGAGGACAGCTCGATGCGCGCGGCCCCGCGCAACTGCTCGATCTCCCGCAGTTTCCTGCGCACGTCGGACACCGCGGCCGTCTGCCGGGCGCCGGCCCGTTCCGCGAACTCCGCGCCCCGCAGATACCGCCCGGGGTCGTCGGAGAGCATCAGCCGCACCGAGGGGTCGATCCCGCCCTCCCGGTACTGCGCCGCGGCGATCGAGCCGAGGGCGTCCCGTGCCGCGTTGAGTCCCTGCTGCCTGCGGGCCGCCTCGTCGCCGAGCGTCTTGAGCCGCCTCTCCGCCGCGTCCGCCTTCTCCTTCGCCCCGTCGTACTTCTCGGTGGCGACCTCCGCCTCCTGGTACAGCTTGTCCACCCTGGCCTTGACCTGCTCCGGCGTCAGCTGCGGCGCCGCCTGCCCGATGCCGTCGAAGCCCGTGGCCGTCGCCGCGCCGGCGAGGGCGATCGTGGCGGCCGTACGCGCCGTACTGCCGTTGAGCGAGCGCTGTCGGGGCCTGCGGTGCGCTGCCACGTGGACCGTCACGTCCCTTCGTCGGGCCGCGGAAGCGGGCGGGGGCGTCCGGCGGCGGCCCACACAGGGGGAGCGCGCCGCCGCCGGACTTCTGGCGGGGGTGCCCGGCTGCCGCCCCTGGCCCGGGCGGCGGTGGGGAGCCGGTCACCTGGGGGAGGACGCTAGGGCGTTCCGTAACCACTCTGTGACTCCATGTACGGAACTGGCGGGAGGGGACCACCCGGTGACCGTATGTGACCGTGATCCGGGGCTGGGCGTGGCGACTTCACACAGAGCGATGACCGATGCGGCGGTTCGGGGGGAGGGGTGGACGCCTGGGTGCTATGGGGCGCATATATGCGTCGGCGGCCCGGCGGGCATTCGTGCCGCGTGCGCGCCTCTCGCGCGAGCCGCTGACCGAGGGGCCGGTCCCTGCCGCTGACCGAGGGGCCGGTCCGTGCCGCTGACCGAGGGCCGGTCCGTACGGTCCGAGCTGCCGGGCCGGTGTCCGAGGTGAGCGGGCCGCTGGTTAGGCTCCGGCCTCATGGACGTACTCATCCATCTCTTCGTCGGCCTGCACATCATCGGGATCGCGGCGCTGCTCGGCGGTTTCCTCACCCAGATGAAGGCGATGGGCCAGGGCACGGCCCGGTTCGTGCCGGCCATGCTGCACGGCGCGCTGACCATGCTGGTCACCGGTGTCGTCCTGGTCGGTCTCAACGAGGCACAGGACTACCACGTCGACAACATCAAGATCGGCGTGAAGCTGGCGCTGCTGATCGTGATCCTCGGCCTGGTCTACGTCAAGCGCGACGACGAGAAGGTCGACAAGAGCATGTTCGGCGTCGTGGGCCTGCTGACCATGGCGAACATCTTCATCGCGGTGCTGTGGACCTGAGTTCGGCGCGCGCGTCCGTCACGGCCCCGGCGGCGACGGCCACCCATGCCGCCACGGCCACCCACAGCAGCGCCTCGCCGGGCACCGTGAACCGCGGGATGTCCAGGGCGGCGGCCACGGACAGCATCGCCGCCGCCGTCATGCCCAGAGGGAAGACGGTCGACCAGCGGCACAGGTCGTAGCCGAGCCGGGGCCGTGCCAGCTCGGCCACGAGCAGGACGGTGCACCAGCACAGGTCGAAGGCGAGCAGGGCCAGGGTGACGGTGTGCAGGACTCCGCGGTCGTCCTCGTTCCACAAGTACAGGCCCCCGGTGCCGGCGGCGATCAGCTTCGCGCCGGCGAGTGCGGAGATCGCCAGTGCTCCGCCCGCGACCCAGTGGTCCCCGCGCCCCTCGACGACCTGCCGAAGATCGAAGCGGCTCAGCGCGAAGACGTAGAGCACGAGACCGAGCCAGAAGAACACCAGCGCCGTGTGCGCGAGCCAGGCCGTCGCCTCCGCCCTGGCCACCGATGCGCCGAGCACGCTCAGCCCCTCCGTGGCCACGCAGCACAGGAAGACGGACCCCGGCATGGGACGCCGTGAGTTGCGCACGACCCGCACGAGCAGCCAGGGCCACATCACCACGGCCAGCGCGAGCGCCGCCTCGGCGACGTGCTGCCAGCCCAGTGCCGAGAAGCGGGTGCCCAGCACGGAGGTCGCGGCGACCCCGGTCAGCGCGCCCGGTGTCCCCGCCTCCTGGACCCAGCGCGCCCGCTCGCGCAGCAGCCGTACGACGAAGTCCGCCGCCAGCGCCAGCCAGGCGACGCAGGCCACCGCGAGGACGGCGAGCGACAGCGCCTCGTAGCCCGTCAGATGAAGTCCGACCGACAGGATTCCGGTCGCCATGACGGCGGCCCCGGCGGCCGGCGGACGCTGCGCC
This sequence comes from Streptomyces sp. NPDC006393, assembly GCF_040628575.1. NCBI lineage: Bacteria > Bacillati > Actinomycetota > Actinomycetes > Kitasatosporales > Streptomycetaceae > Streptomyces > Streptomyces sp. NPDC006393. Next base: position 39,043 of record NZ_JBEXZD010000030.1, on the reverse strand, counting down.
AGCCAGGCGCGAAGGGGTGAGGTGGCGGGCATGATCCTGATGCTAAGAGCTGTGCGCGCCGCGCGAGGAGGCACGCGCGCGGGCGCACGCAAAAAGGAGCCGGGGCGCTCAGGCCGGACGCACCACGCCCAGGATCGCCGACGCCCCCTCGTAGAAGACCGACTCCTCACGGACGTGCGTGCCGGGCCGTGGAGCGTGGATCATCGTGCCGTCGCCGGCGTAGACACCGACGTGACCGGCCTCGCCGTGGAAGAGGACCAGGTCGCCGGGGAGCGCCTCGGACAGCGGGACCCGTCTGCCCGCTTCGGCCTGGTCACGGCCGGTGCGCGGCAGGGCGACCCCTGCGGCCTTCCACGCGGCCTGGGCCAGTCCGGAAGAGTCGTACGAACCGGGACCGGCCGCACCCCAGACGTACGGTTTGCCGATCTGCGCACGGGCGAAGGCGAGGGCCTTCCGGGCCTCTCCCCGCGCGGCCCCGCCCGGCAGCGCGGGCTCCACCATCGGCTCCCCGGCCCCGGCCCCCTCCGGCGCGGTGGCCGCGTCCGCCGGAAGCGCGCGGGCCTGGGCGAGCAGCGCGCGGGCCTCGGCGAGCTTCCATTGGACGGCGGCCTTGGCCGCCCGGATGTCACGCTGAGCCCCGGCCGCCTGCCCGACCGACGCGTGTACGGACGCGTGTACGGACCAATGTACGGACGAATGCACGACCGGATCCACGGCCGCACGTGCGGTCGACCGCCTGCCCGACTCGTCGGCGCCGGAGGCCTCCTGCCGCCCCGCGCTCGCCTCCGACCTCAAAAGCCTCGAGGACCGCCGCGCCGGCGAGTGGCCGATCAGGCTTTTCTGGCGGGCGATCAGCCGGCTCATCAGCTGAGCCTGGTCGAAGTAGCCCTGCGGGGTCTCGGGGAGGAGGGCGGTGGCGTCGGGGGCGGCGGCCTCGGTGCGGGCCTGGCTCCCGGCGATGGCCTGGAGCATCTCGCGCGCCCTGCCGAGCATGTCGGTGCGCCTGGCCACGTCGTCGAGGAGCGCGGTGACCCGGCCGCGCTGTCCGGCGGACTCCTCCCGGGCCGCGGTGTGGCCGGCCGGGCTGTACGGCCCGGCGTCCGGCCCGGCGGCCTGCCGGTACAGCTCGTCGAGCTTCTTCTCGACCTCTTCCGCCGAGGCGGACGGCGATACCGGCGTGGTGGTGTGGTGCGACGCCAAGGGACGGCGACTCCTTCGGGCTCCGGGGCAAGGTCCGCGCGGAACGGTAACCAACTGGTGTGGCTTGTGTGAAGGTTGATGCGTGATATGTCCGATACGTTTTCGTGACCTGAGTTCGGTGGGCCCGCTGACGTGACGGTCCGGCTCCCGAGCGTGATACCGGCGATGTTTCCAGGGCGGCCACGGGTTGTCGGTGCGGCGCCCTAGACTCGTAGAGCGATGAGCAGCCTCTTTGACGACAGCTTCCTGGCGGATCTCCAGGCCCCGCGGGGCCACGAGGAAGAGCCCCCGCCGCCGCCCGAGGACGATCACGCTCCGGAGTCGATTCCGGACGATCTGTTCGGCGGGAAGTTCGACGTGCCCCCGGGCGGGGACGCCCACCGGGACGTGTACTACCGCGACGGCGCCCACCGTCCCGTCGTGGACACGGCCGCTCTCCTGGAGGGGCTGAACGACAACCAGCGCGCCGCCGTCGTCCACTCCGGCTCCCCGCTGCTCATCGTGGCCGGCGCCGGCTCCGGCAAGACCCGCGTGCTCACGCACCGTATCGCCCACCTGCTGGCTGAGCGGGGCGTCCACCCAGGCCAGATCCTCGCGATCACCTTCACCAACAAGGCCGCCGGCGAGATGAAGGAGCGCGTCGAACAGCTCGTCGGCCCGCGGGCGAACGCGATGTGGGTGATGACCTTCCACAGCGCGTGCGTGCGGATCCTGCGCCGGGAGAGCAAGAAGCTCGGCTTCACGTCCTCCTTCTCGATCTACGACGCCGCCGACTCCAAGCGCCTGATGGCCCTGGTCTGCCGCGACCTGGACCTCGACCCCAAGCGCTACCCGCCCAAGTCCTTCAGCGCGAAGATCAGCAACCTCAAGAACGAGCTGATCGACGAGGAGGACTTCGCCTCGCAGGCAGCCGACGGCTTCGAGAAGACCCTCGCCCAGGCCTACGCCCTCTACCAGTCGCGGCTGCGCGAGGCCAACGCCCTCGACTTCGACGACCTGATCATGACGACGGTCAACCTGCTGCGCGCCTTCCCGGACGTCGCCGAGCACTACCGCCGCCGCTTCCGGCACGTCCTGGTCGACGAGTACCAGGACACCAACCACGCGCAGTACGCCCTCGTCCGGGAACTCGTCGGCACCACCGAGCACCCCGTGGACGTACCGCCCGGGCCGGACGACCTCCAGCCCGCCGAGCTGTGCGTGGTCGGTGACGCCGACCAGTCGATCTACGCCTTCCGCGGCGCGACCATCCGCAACATCCTCCAGTTCGAGGAGGACTACCCGGACGCGACGACGATCCTGCTGGAGCAGAACTACCGCTCCAGCCAGACGATCCTGTCCGCCGCCAACGCGGTCATCGAGCGCAACGAGTCCCGTCGCCCGAAGAACCTGTGGACCAACGCGGGCGCGGGCGCCCGCATCACCGGATACGTCGCCGACACCGAGCACGACGAGGCGCAGTTCGTCGCCGACGAGATAGACCGCCTCACGGACGCGGGCGAGGCCAAGTCCGGCGACGTCGCCGTCTTCTACCGCACCAACGCCCAGTCCCGTGTCTTCGAAGAGGTCTTCATCCGCGTCGGCCTGCCCTACAAGGTCGTCGGCGGCGTCCGCTTCTACGAGCGCAAGGAGGTCCGGGACGTCCTGGCCTACCTGCGGGTGCTGGCCAACCCGGAGGACTCCGTCCCGCTGCGGCGCATCCTCAACGTGCCCAAGCGGGGCATCGGCGAGCGTGCCGAGGCGATGATCGACGCCCTCGCCCAGCGGGAGAGGATCAGCTTCCCGCAGGCGCTGCGCCGCGTCGACGAGGCGTACGGCATGGCCGCGCGGTCGACGAACGCCGTCAAGCGTTTCAACACGCTGATGGAGGAGCTCCGCACGATCGTCGAGTCCGGCGCCGGTCCGGCCACGGTCCTGGAGGCCGTCCTCGAACGCACCGGCTACCTGGCCGAGTTGCAGTCCTCCACCGACCCCCAGGACGAGACCCGGATCGAGAACCTCCAGGAACTCGCCGCCGTCGCCCTGGAGTTCGAGCAGGAGCGCGGGGAGGGCGAGTCGGTCGCGCTGTCCGACTTCCTCGAGCAGGTCGCGCTGGTCGCCGACTCCGACCAGATCCCCGACGAGGAGGACGGCGACGGCGTCATCACGCTGATGACCCTGCACACGGCCAAGGGCCTGGAGTTCCCGGTCGTCTTCCTCACCGGCATGGAGGACGGCGTCTTCCCGCACATGCGCGCCCTCGGCCAGACCAAGGAGCTGGAGGAGGAGCGGCGCCTGGCCTACGTCGGCATCACGCGCGCGCGGGAACGGCTGTATCTGACCCGCTCGGCGATGCGCAGCGCGTGGGGACAGCCGTCGTACAACCCGCCCTCCCGCTTCCTGGAGGAGATCCCGGCGGCGCACGTGGACTGGAAGCGTACCGGCGGCTCGGCGCCCGTCTCCTCCGGTCCGGCCTCCGGGGTGGCGGCCTCGCTGTCGTCGTCCCGGTCCCGCTCGTCGGCGGCCGGAGCGTCCGGCTTCGCCACCCGCCGCGCCTCGGAGAAGCCGGTGGTGTCCCTCGCCGTGGGCGACCGGGTCACCCACGACCAGTTCGGCCTCGGCACGGTGGTCGCGGTCAAGGGCACGGGTGGCAACGCCGAGGCCACCATCGACTTCGGTGACGCCAAGCCCAAGCGGCTGCTGCTGCGGTACGCGCCGGTGGAGAAGCTGTAGCGCGAGAAGCCGTACCGCTCGCACAGCGGTGAGCCCCCGCCAAAAGGGCGGGGGCTCCGTGGTGCCGGAAGGGCGGGGGCTCCGTGGTGTTCGGGGTGCTCAGGTGCTCACGTCGGGTCCAGGCCGTGGCTGCGCAGCCACGGCAGCGGGTCTATGGGCGCCCCGCCGGCGGGCCGTACCTCGAAGTGCAGGTGCGGACCGGTGGAGTTGCCCGAGTTCCCGGAGTACGCGATCGGCTGCCCCGCCTTGACGACGGCACCGGAGGGGACCTGGTACCGCGAGAGGTGGCAGTACCACGTCTCCGTGCCGTCCTTCGCCGTCAGGATCAGCATGTTGCCGTAGGCGCTGTTCCACTGGGTGCGGACCGTGCCGTCGGTCGCGGCCATGACCGTCGTCCCGTAGGAGACGGGGAAGTCGATGCCGGTGTGCACCGACATCCAGTTCACACCCGCCTGGCCGAAGTAGGCGCTGAGCCCCCTCTGCAGGACCGGAAGGACGAACTTGGGGCGCAGCCGCTCCTTGCGGGCCGCCTCCTCCGCCGCCTTCTTCTTCTCGGCCTCCTGCTGCGCCTTGAGGTCGATACGTTCCTGCGTACGGCTGGCGCGGTCGGCGAAGTCGTCGGCGCCCGCGGACAGGCTCTGCAACTGGGTGTCCAGCTTGTTGTTCGCGGTGGCCGGCTGCACGGGGTGCGCGTCGGACGCGGACGCCGAGGTGTCCTTGCCGTCATCGGTGAGACCACCGACGGAGGCGGCGGCGATGCCGGCGACGCCCATCACACAGGCCGAGGGAACGGCCACGGTCAGCAGCGCGGAACGCTTGGCCGGGCGGCGCCGGGAACGGCCCCCGCCACGGGAGCCGGCACGCGTGACCGGGGGCGGGCTGGTCTCTTCCTGGTCCTCGAGCAGGCCGGGGACGGTGGGCAGTTCGCCGGTGGCGGCCGGCTCGGCCTCACCGGAGCCGGTTTTGGTTTTGCCCTGCCGCTCGGAACCGCTGTAGGCGTCGTACTCGCCGTACTCGCTGTACTCGCCGTATTCCGCGGTCGCGCCGAACTCGTCGCCGTCCGCGGGGGGCGCGGACGGCGAGACGCCGGTGGCGGTGGTGGTGTCGCCGGCCGCGCCGTCGGTGTTCCACTGCGTGGCGTCGTACGCGCCGGAGTCGAAGATCTGGGTGCCCCAGTCCCACTGCTGGGTGTGGCCGGCCGCGGGGTCGGCCGGGCCCGTCCCGCCGAACGGGTCGGTCGGGTCGGCCCCGCTCGGCTGGAGCCAGGCACTCGCGTCCCACTGGCCGCTGACGTCCACCGGTCCCGACTGCTGTGGTGCGGCGGCCAGTTGCTGGTACCCGGTGGCCCAGGCCGTCGTGTCGTACGCGCCGGTGTCGTAGGAGGCGGCGTGGTGCTGGGCCGCGTACGCGTCGTAGGTCAGGGTGTGCTGGGTGTCCGTGGACCACTGGGTGGTGTCGTACGCGCCCGTCGTCTGCGTGCCGTCGGCCGAGAACTGGCCGAAGAGGGGGTCCGTCGCGAAGCTCGCCGTGCCGTGCGTGCCGGTGTGAAATCCGGTGGCGGCGTAGTCGCCGTACGTGGTGAAGTCACCGTACGCGGCTTCCTGTCCGCCGTAGGGCGCGTAGGGCGCCGAGGCGTCATCGGAGGCCGGAGCCGGGGTGGTCGCGGTCCCCGACGGGTGACGGTCGTTCACCAACTTCTCTTTCGCCTCGACAACAGGGGCTGCCAGAGCAGTGCGGCGACTGTACCCGGCGGTACGCGGGCGCGACAATCTTCCGCAGGTTTCCCACACCCCGGAAACGGGCAATCAACCGCGATTCGCCGAAGTGCGGACACGCCTTTGGGACTGTGTTCGAGGCGAGGTTCGACCCTGATGGGTCAATGTCCTGTCAGGCCACGGTGAGGCCGCCGGCGCGCGTGGTGGAGGGGTCACCCGGCCGCACGGTGTCCAGGGCCTGCCGTATCCCGCTGGCGACGGTGGGGTGCACGGGCAGGGCGAGATGGCCGATGCCGCTCACCTGGATGTTCGTGGCCTGGAGGTCCGGGTGCTCGACACAGGCCGACTCCAGCGGGTCCATCAGGTGGTCGAGGTCGCTCCAGAAGCTGACGAAGTGCGTGCGGCAGCCGGGAGCGGGGCGGGACAGCTCCTCGATGAGCTCCGAACCGGGCCGCATCTGGCGCACGATCGGATGGGCGTTGGCCAGCGGAGCGACGCGGGTGCCGGAGTGCGGGGTGCCGAGCGTGACGAGGGTGCGCACCCGCAGGTCGCCGCCGAGCCGCTGCACGTAGTAGCGGGCGATCAGGCCGCCGAGGCTGTGGCCGACGACGTCCACGCGCTCGCTGCCGGTGCGCTCGCAGATCTCCTCTATGTGCCGGCCCAGCAGTTCCGCGGCGGTGCGGATGTCGCAGGTCAGCGGCGAGTAGTTGAGGGACTCCACCCGATGCCGGCCGTGCTGGGCGAGGTTGCGGCGCAGCAGGACGAACACGGAGCGGTTGTCGATGAACCCGTGCAGCAGCACCACCGGGGGTTTGGCCTCCGTCGGCAGCTGTGCGGTGCCGTCGGGCGTGGGCACCGGTTGGGCCTGGGCCCGGCGCTCCTGGATGATTCCGGAGGGGTAGAGCAGGACGTGTCCCGCGAGGATCGCGAGTTCCAGGGCGGTCGCCTTCAGAAGGGCCAGCGACAGTCCCGCGATCTTGACCGGGAGGAGACGCTGCGCGAACGGAAGGATCGGGTCTGCGACGCTGGTGACCTTCATGGCCGACCTCCTGTCGGCACGCGGGAGGACGGCTGTGTCCCCCAGGTGCCCTCGTGGGCAGTCGCGGCGAAGGCGCGGGACGGGGCATGAACGGGGTACGCGGGGCGGATCGCGCGACGCGCGGCGTGCCAGACGCCGAAGAGGTGACGGGGCTCCCTGCCGGTGTGGCGACGAGGGCCCCCGTTGTCGTGCCGTACCCGTCCGGTGTGTCCTTCGTGCCCGAGACGACCTTGTTGCGGCTCCCGTGGCGCTTGTTCCCACAGCCTCACTCGTGCCCGGAGCCTGGGGAAGTGTCCCACCGTGTGATTTCCCCCTCGGTCCGCACCGTGAAACTGCGGGTTGCGGGATGCTGGCGATAACGTTCGTTCACTTCCCCGGACGATGTGGTGCCGGGCGTCCGTCCCGCAGGGCACGGATGGAATCGCTTCATGGAGGCAGTGATGGGTGTGGCAGCCGGTCCGATCCGCGTGGTGGTGGCCAAGCCGGGGCTCGACGGCCACGATCGGGGTGCGAAGGTGATCGCGCGGGCGTTGCGCGACGCCGGCATGGAGGTCATCTACACGGGGCTGCACCAGACCCCCGAGCAGATCGTCGACACCGCCATCCAGGAGGACGCCGACGCGATCGGGCTCTCCATCCTCTCCGGCGCGCACAACACGCTGTTCGCCGCCGTGATCGACCTGCTCAGGGAGCGTGACGCCGAGGACATCGTGGTCTTCGGCGGCGGCATCATCCCCGAGGCGGACATTCCGCCGCTGAAGGAGAAGGGCGTCGCGGAGATCTTCACCCCGGGCGCGACCACGCAGTCCATCGTGGACTGGGTCAGGGCGAACGTCCGCCAGCCCGCACAGGCCTAGGAGCTCCGGCGGCCGGCCGTCCGCCGGCCGGCGAAGGCCTGGGCCTGGGAGCCGCGGCAGCGGGCGTAGGCCTGGGAGCTGCGGCAGCCGGCCAGGGGTCTGTGCCGGTCGACGTGGGCCGCGGGACACCCCGGCCGGTGTGTGAGGACGAGGCCGCGCGGACCCGCCGAGGGTCTGGGCACACAGCCCCCGGGGACGGCCGTCCGGACGCGGGGCGGGGTTCAGCCCGCCCGGCCGGCGAGTTCCTCGGCCATGGCGTGGCGCAACCGCAGGGTCGTCACCAGCCGCTGGAACGCCTCCGCCCAGTACCCCCCGGCTCCGGGCGACGCGTCCTCCGCCTCGTCCGGCACCGCCAGAAGTCCGTCGAGCCGGTTCGCCTCCGCGGGGTCCAGACACCGCTCGGCCAGTCCCATCACTCCACTGAAACTCCATGGGTAGCTCCCTGCGTCCCGCGCGATGTTGAGCGCGTCGACCACCGCCCGTCCGAGCGGCGCGGCCCACGGCACCGCACACACCCCGAGCAGCTGAAACGCCTCGGACAGCCCGTGCGCCGCGATGAACCCGGCGACCCAGTCGGCCCGCTCGGCGGCGTCCAGCGTGCCGAGCAGCCTGGCGCGCTCGGCCAGGGACACCGCGCCCGGCCCGCCGGCCCCGGGTGCCGCGGGCGCACCCAGCAGCGCCCGCGCCCACTGTGCGTCCCGCTGCCGCACCGCCGCCCGGCACCAGGCCGCGTGCAGCTCGCCCTGCCAGTCGTCCGCCACCGGCAGGGCCACGATCTCCTGCGGGCTCCGCCCGCCCAGCCGCGCGGACCAGGTGCCGAGCGGGGCCGCCTCCAGCAGCTGCCCCAGCCACCACGACCGCTCTCCCCTCCCCGCCGGAGCCTTGGCCACGACACCGTCTCGCTCCATGCTCGCGTCGCACTCGTGCGGGGCCTCAACGACGATCGTCGGCGTGTCGCGCGTGTGGTCGACGGCCACGCAGGCCGCGGCCCGGTCCGCCATCCGAGCGGCGAGCGCCGAACCGGGCAGCGCGGAGAGCAGCTCCGCGGCCGTGGCCCGTACGTTGCGGCTGCGGTCGGCGAGGGCCTGCTCCAGGAACGGCTCGTCGTCCGGGCCGAGCCCCGTGCGCAGCGAGTCGAGGAACATCAGCCGGTCCTCGGCGCGCTCCGTCGCCCAGGTGGCGGCGAGCAGCTCCCGCCCGGCCGCGGGCCCGCGCTCCCGCAGCGCCGCCAGCAGGGTGACCCGCTCGGCGAACAGGCCCTCCTCCCACAGCCGCCGGACCCGCTCCGTGTCCTCGGGGCCGGGCAGCGCCGAGCCGCCGCCCGGGGCCGCCCGCAGGGCGAACCGCCACTCCGGGTTGAGCCGGGCCAGCCACAGCGCGCGGGGACCCGCGAAGGTCAGCGCGGCCGGGCGCAGGTCCGTGCGGCCCCGGGCCGCGTCCAGCAGCGCCGGCAGGGCCTGTGGGGGTGCCGCGTAGCCGTGCGCGTTCGCCGCCGCGAGCCACTGCGGGAGCAGCTCCATCAGGTCGGGTGCCGTGCTCCTGCGGCCGCCGCCCGCCGGGCCGGGCCGGTCGGCCAGCAGCACCGAGAGCCGGCGGGCCGCCGCCTCGGGCAGCGCCGGGCGCGGATCCGGGGCCGCGGGCCGCGGGCGCTCGGCCGCCCGCCCGGGGCGCAGCCCCGCCCGCCGGCGCACGGTCTGCACGGCCGCCGTGTCCAGCAGCGCCACCGGAGCCTCCCGGCCGGGCGCGCCGCCCGGGGGTGTGCGGCGGTCCGTGCCGAGCAGGGCGGCGGTGACCAACTCCTCCCAGGCGCCCGCGGCGGGCGCCTCCACCGGTGCGGAGGTCCTGATCATGAGCTTCCTTTCCGTTGCCGGTGCCGGAGGGTCACCCGGTCCGGGTTTCCCCTGGTGCGGAAGAAATGCGTGAATCGGATGAGAAAGGGCGGGTGGGTGAGCTGGGACGGTGGCCGGTGTGCGCCTTTCGGGTGAGGTTTCCCGCTGTGCCGGGGACGCCCCGCCCGACGCGGTGACGTCACTCCAACGCCGGACAGGAAAAGCCGGTGACAGGGCCCGATGTCACGGACGGTGGGCGACCGATCAGCAGAGTGCGACCATCGGCCCTCCGGCTCGCGGCCACGCCGTCAGGGGAGTGAACCCGCGGTGGCCGCACTCACCGAAAACCGTGACGGGCGCCCCGCCCGACAGGGCGACCAGCCGCCACAGCCCCGGCCGGCCGAGGGCCACCGGAGTCAGGGGCAGCGCGGAGTCGGACCCGGCGTCGGCCAGCTGCCAGGACTCGCCGTCCGGCACCGGTATCACCTCCTCCAGCGTCACCGGCACCGACTCCAGCCAAGGGTCGTCCCGCAGCGCCTCGCCGTAGCGGGCGGCAGCCAGCGCCGTCGTCACGCCCGGCGGGCGTATCCGCGTGGGCTCCGGCGCGGCGAACCGCTCGCCCAGGGCCGCGCGCAGCTGCCCGGCGCCCGGATACGCGGCCACCTCCGCGTCCAGCGCCAGCCCCACCGGCAGCGCCGGCTCCGGGGCACGCCCGGCGGCTCCGTAGGACAGCAGCAGGACCGTACGGCCGGAGCCGGCGCCGTGCAGCCAGATCCTGCGCGTGGTCAGCTTCGCGTCCGCGGTGTCGTACTGGGCCAGGACCAGCCAGCGGTCCCGCACCGGCACGCCGTCCGTGGAGCCGGGCAGACCGACGCGGGAGCGGACCGTCGCCGCCAGCGACTCGGGCAGCCGCTCGCGGCGGAGCCAGCCCTGGTCCAGAAGGTGCAGCAGCGCGCACTCCTCCAGCAGCCGCACCGGCCAGCCCGGCCCGGACGACGGAATCGCCCCCAGCTCCCGCACCCGGGCCGCCAGGCCGGGGGCCTGCGCGTCGACCATGCGGGCCGCCGTCTCCTCCCACAGTCCGTACCCCGCCTGCTCGGCCGCGGCCAGACCGCCGCGCAGCAGGTCCGCCAGGCGCTGCTCCAGCTCCGTCGCACCCGCCGTGATCCGCTCGGCCCGGCGCTCCGCCCGGCGCCGCGCCGCCTCCGGATCGGCGGCGCCCGAGCCGGCCCCGGACGCCCCGGCCGCCCGCTTCTCCGCGGCCCTCCCTCTTCTGCCCGCGGTCCACTGCTCCGCCCAGTCCGGCGCGCTCCCGGGCGGCACCGCGTCCTCCCCGGCCGCCCACAGCAACAGCAGCCCGAGCGCGTGCTTGCACGGGAACTTGCGGCTCGGACAACTGCACTTGTACGCCGGCCCCGCCGCGTCCGCGATGTCGACGACCGTCTGATACGGCCTGCTGCCGCTGCCCCTGCACAGCCCCCACACCGTCCCCTCGTCCGAACTCCCCGCCTCCGACCACGGCCCGGCGACGCCGAGTTTGCTTCCCGCTTTGCGTGACGCGTCGTCAGGCGCCAGTGCCAGCACCTGGTCCGCGCCCCAGCGCACCCCCTGCTGAGTCATGCCACCGACGGTAGATCCCCCCACTGACAATCGGCCCGACGAGAGCGTTTGCGCAGGTCGGAACGGATTGTCAGTGGCGTGGTGCACGGTTGGTGACAGATCCGAACCGGCCGAGCTGGAGGGGGCCTCAGCCATGTCTGTGTCCGTGGAACCGACGTCCGTCGCACCGAGCCAGAACCACTCCGCGCCCGCGAACGCGGGCGGCGCAGAGGGGGCAGAAGCGCTGCGGCCGCACGCCGAGGACGCCTTCGCCGCCGAACTGGCCGCGCTGGCCGCGCAGGACGACCGCCCGCGCCCGGCCCGCTGGAAGCTCTCACCCTGGGCGGTGGCGACCTACCTGCTCGGCGCCACCCTGCCGGACGGCACGGTGATCACACCGAAGTACGTCGGCCCGCGCCGCATCGTCGAGGTCGCCGTCACCACTCTCGCCACCGACCGGGCCCTGCTCCTGCTGGGCGTGCCCGGCACGGCCAAGACCTGGGTGTCCGAGCATCTGGCCGCCGCGGTCAGCGGCGACTCGACCCTGCTGGTGCAGGGCACGGCGGGCACACCCGAGGAGGCGATCCGCTACGGGTGGAACTACGCGCGGCTGCTGGCGCACGGCCCGAGCCGCGACGCCCTCGTGCCCAGCCCGGTCATGCGGGCCATGGCGCAGGGCATGACCGCCCGCGTCGAGGAGCTGACCCGGATCCCGGCCGACGTGCAGGACACGCTGATCACGATCCTCTCGGAGAAGACCCTGCCGATACCGGAGCTGGGCGAGGAGGTGCAGGCGGTCCGCGGCTTCAACCTCATCGCCACGGCCAACGACCGCGACCGCGGCGTCAACGACCTGTCCAGCGCCCTGCGCCGGCGGTTCAACACGGTGGTGCTGCCGCTGCCGGAGACCCCGGAGGCCGAGGTCGACATCGTCTCCCGGCGCGTCGACCAGATCGGCCGCTCCCTGGACCTGCCGGCCGTGCCGGACGGCATCGACGAGATCCGCCGCGTGGTGACCGTCTTCCGCGAGCTGCGCGACGGCGTCACCACCGACGGCCGTACGAAGCTGAAGTCGCCCAGCGGCACGCTGTCGACGGCCGAGGCGATCTCGGTGGTCACCGGCGGCCTGGCGCTGGCGGCCCACTTCGGCGACGGCGTGCTGCGCGCGGGTGACGTGGCCGCGGGCATCCTCGGCGCCGTCGTCCGCGACCCGGCGGCCGACCGCGTGATCTGGCAGGAGTACCTGGAGACGGTGGTCCGCGAGCGTGACGGCTGGAAGGACTTCTACCGGGCCTGCCGGGAGGTGACCGCGTGAGCGGCATGAGCACGTGCGTGAGCCCGGGCGGGGCGGGGCGCCCGACGGACGGCGCCGCGCGGGGCCGCTCCGACGACGAGCCCAGCTGGACGGGCGGGCGAGGCGGACGGCGCGGACGGAGCGGACGGCGGGAACGAGGACGAGGGCACGATCGAGGGGGACGATGTGACAGGGGTTGACGGGGCGCTGGGCCGTCGGGCCGCCGTACAGCCGCTGCTGCTCGGTGTGCGGCATCACGGGCCGGGATCCGCGCGGGCGGTGCGGGCCGCTCTGGAGGAGGCGCGGCCGAAGGTGGTGCTGATCGAGGGCCCGCCGGAGGCGGACGCGCTGATCCCGCTCGCCGCCGAGGAGGGCATGCGGCCCCCGGTCGCCCTCCTCGCCCATGCCGTGGACGAACCGGGCCGCTCCGCGTTCTGGCCGCTGGCCGAGTTCTCCCCGGAGTGGGTCGCCCTCCGCTGGGCGCTGGAACACGACGTTCCGGCCCGCTTCATCGACCTCCCGGCCACGCACACGCTGGCCTGGGGGAGGGACGACGCCGGGGCGGACCCGGATGCCGGGAAGGGCGAGACCTCGGGGGACGGCCGGGGCTCCGCGGAGGAGGGGACCGCGGAGCGCCCGGCGGGAGCCGGTTCGGAGGGCGCCGGGTCGGACGGGGCCGGAGCCGAGGGAGCCGGGTCGGACGGGACCGGACCGCCGGAGGCGGACGTGCGCGTCGACCCGCTCGCCGTGCTCGCCGAGGCCGCCGGATACGACGACCCCGAACGCTGGTGGGAGGACGTCGTCGAGCACCGCGGCCCCGGGCAGGGCGACGCGTTCGCTCCGTTCGCGGCGCTGGAGGAGGCCATGGCGGCGCTCCGGGAGACGTACGGAAGCGGGGGCGGCGGGGGCCGGGACCTCGTGCGGGAGGCCCATATGCGGCTCCAGGTGCGGGCCGCGCAGCGGGAGTACGGCGACGGTGTGGCCGTGGTGTGCGGGGCGTGGCACGTGCCCGCGCTGCGGCGCAAGGCCGCCGTCGCCGCCGACCGGGCGCTGCTGAAGGGACTGCTCAAGGTCAAGGCGGACATGACCTGGGTGCCGTGGACGCACCGCCGGCTGTCCCGGTTCAGCGGCTACGGCGCGGGCATCGACGCGCCCGGCTGGTACGCGCACCTGTTCGGCGCGCCGGACCGGCCCGTCGAGCGATGGCTGACCAAGGTGGCCGGACTGCTCCGCGAGGAGGACCGGATCGTGTCCTCCGCGCACGTCATCGAGGCGGTGCGGCTGGCGGAGACCCTCGCCGCGATGCGCGGCCGTCCGCTGCCCGGGCTGAGCGAGACGACCGACGCCGTACGGGCGGTCATGTGCGACGGCTCCGACGTGCCGCTGGCACTGGTGCACGACCGGCTCGTGGTCGGGGATGTGCTGGGCGAGGTGCCCGAGTCGGCGCCGGCGGTCCCGTTGCAGCGCGACCTCGCCCGCCTCCAGCGGCGCCTGCGGCTCAAGCCCGAGGCCCTGGAGCGGGAACTGGAGCTCGACCTGCGCAAGGAGACCGACGCCGGGCGGAGCAGGCTGCTGCACCGGCTGGGGCTGCTGGGCGTCGGCTGGGGCGAGCCGACGGTCTCGCGGGGCAGCACGGGCACGTTCCGGGAGACCTGGCGGCTGCGCTGGGAGCCGGAGTTGTCGGTCCGGGTCGCCGAGGCCGGGGTGTGGGGGACCACCGTGCTCTCCGCGGCGACCGCCAAGGCCGAGGCGGACGCCGTCGGCGCGCAGGCCCTCGCGGAGGTGACGGCCCTCGCCGAGCGCTGCCTGCTCGCCGAACTCACCGACGCGCTGCCCGTGGTGATGCGGGTGCTCGCCGAGCGTGCGGCGCTGGACGCGGACGTCGGACACCTCGCACAGGCGCTCCCGGCCCTGGTCCGCTCCCTGCGCTACGGCGACGTGCGCGGCACGGACACCGGGGCGCTGGCCGAGGTCGCCGCGGGCCTGGCCGAACGGGTCTTCGTCGGCCTTCCCCCGGCCTGCTCGGCGCTGGACGCGGACGGGGCCGAGGAGATGCGGCGCCATGTGGACGCGGTGCACACGGCCGTGGGTCTGCTGGGCGACACCCTCACGGCCGGCCACGCGGACCTGCGTGTCCGCTGGCACGGCGTGCTGCGGGTGCTGTCCGGGCGCGACACCGTGCCCGGTGTCATCCGGGGACGCGCGGTGCGTCTTCTGCTCGACGACGGGGAGGTCGAGCAGGAGCAGGCCGCACGGCTCATGGGGCTCGCGCTGTCACCGGGCACGCCACCGCCGGACGCGGCCGCCTGGATCGAGGGCTTCGTCGGCGGCGGAGGCGGAATGCTGCTCGTGCACGACGAGCGGCTGCTCGCACTGGTCGACGCCTGGCTGACCGGGGTACCGGCGGCGGCGTTCACCGATGTGCTGCCGCTGCTGCGGCGCACCTTCTCCGCATACGAGCCGGGAGTGCGCAGAACACTCGGCGAGCTGGTCCGGCGGGGTCCGGGACGGGGCGGCGGCATCACCGGGGCCACGGCGGCCGGTGTGCCCGGCTTCGCCGCGGACCTCGACCAGGAACGCGCGGACGCCGTACTCCCGGTGCTGCGGCTGCTGCTGGGCCCGGACGGCGTACAGGAAGTGGATGACGTAGAGGACGTACCGGCGGCGGACGCGGCGGCGCAGGGGGCCGCCGGCGAGGAGCTCGCGGAGGTGGCGCGATGACGGCGGCGGAGGGTTACGACGTGGGCGCGGCGGACCCGGCGCAGGAGCGGCTGCGGCGCTGGCGGCTCGTGCTCGGCGGTGACGCGGCCGACGGCACCGGATGCGCGCTGTCCGGCAGGGACGCGGCGATGGACGCGGCGCTCGCCGCGCTCTACGGCAAGGGCGACAAGCCGCAGTCGGGCCGGACGGCACGGGACCGTTCGGCGGGACTGGGGGCGTCGGCGCCCTCGGTGGCGCGCTGGCTGGGGGACATACGGACCTACTTCCCGTCCTCCGTCGTGCAGGTCATGCAGCGGGACGCCATCGACCGGCTCGGTCTGGCGACGCTGCTGCTGGAGCCGGAGATGCTGGAGGCGGTGGATGCGGACGTGCACCTCGTCGGCACCCTGCTCTCGCTCAACAAGGCGATGCCGGAGACCACGAAGGAGACGGCGCGCGCGGTGGTGCGCAAGGTCGTCGAGGACCTCGAGAAGCGGCTCGCCACCCGCACCCGGGCCACCCTCACCGGCGCCCTCGACCGCAGCGCGCGCGTCCACCGGCCGCGCCACCACGACATCGACTGGCACCGCACGATCGCGGCCAACCTCAAGCACTACCTGCCCGAGTACCGCACGGTCGTGCCCGAACGGCTCATCGGCTACGGGCGGGCGTCGCAGTCCGTGAAGAAGGAGGTGATCCTCTGCATCGACCAGTCGGGCTCCATGGCGGCGTCCGTCGTGTACGCGTCCGTGTTCGGGGCGGTGCTGGCGTCCATGCGGTCGATCAGCACACGGCTGGTCGTGTTCGACACGGCGGTCGTCGACCTCACCGACCAGCTCGACGACCCGGTCGACGTGCTCTTCGGTACCCAGCTCGGCGGCGGCACGGACATCAACCGGGCGCTGGCGTACTGCCAGTCGCAGATCACCCGGCCCGCGGAGACGGTGGTCGTACTCATCAGCGACCTGTACGAGGGAGGCATACGCGACGAGATGCTGAAACGGGTCGCGGCGATGAAGGCGTCGGGAGTGCAGTTCGTGACGCTGCTCGCGCTCTCCGACGAGGGCGCGCCCGCCTACGACCGTGAGCACGCGGCAGCGCTCGCTGCCCTCGGCGCACCGGCCTTCGCCTGCACACCCGACCTGTTCCCCGAGGTGATGGCGGCGGCGATCGAGAAGCGCCCGCTGCCGATACCCGACACCACATGAGGAACGGGGCCGAACGGAGGACCGGCCGACGGAGGACTGGCCGACGGAAGACCGGCCAACGGAGTGACCGTGGCGGCCTGCTGACGGTCTGTCGGCCGCGTCCGGTCGGCAAATCGGACATGCCTACCCAACGGTAACACCGGGCTTGCGCGACCGCTGGAGTCCCGTGCGAGGATCGATGCCTTGTTCGGCGGTGCGTCGCCCGCTTGGGAAGGAACCGTCCTCTCTTGACCGTGCCAGCAGCTCTGCCCGCTGCCGTCCTGCGCGTGATGCGCACGGCGGCCGGGCGGCGTGCGCTGCAACTGGTCCTGCTGGTGGGGGCCGTGTTCGCCCTGGGATTCCTCTGCGGGGAGCGGGCGCAGGCCGCTGAGGGCGGGCCGAGGGTGCCCTCACCCACTGCGGTCCTGAACGCGGTCACCGGACGCGACGCGGCCCCTGACCGTCCGGATCACGGCCAGGAGCGCATGCCGGCCCTCCCGGTGCGGGACCACGTCGTCCGTCCGGCGACCGACGTGGCGGCGGTGAAGGCGGAGGCGGAGACAAAGGCAAACGCAAGGGTTCCTGCGGCGGTGTCGCTGCCCACGTTGCCGACACAGCCCGTACCGAGCTCCCCGCCCTTGCCGGACCTCCCGGACCTCCCGGCCCTGTCGGCCCTGTCCGGCCTGCCCGACACGCCTGTGACCGGCTCCTCCGGGCTCGGGGACCTCGGAAGCGTGCTGCCACTCCCCGCGTTGCCCTCGCTGCCCGCATCCGTCACGCTCCCCGTATCCGTTGCGCTCCCCGCACCCGTCACGCTGCCCGTGTCTGTTGACCCCACGGTCTCCGAGCCCCGGCCCCAGCACGTTCCCCAGCAGCCGGCCGGTGCGGCCGTCGCGACGCCCGCCGGGCACCGCGCCGACGGGCACCGGGCCCAGGGACACGCCCGTACGGCCGAACGCGTCGTCGGGCCGGCCGCGGTGATCACCTTCGGGCCGGAGTCCGCACACCGCCTGCACCCCCTGTACCCCCAGCACCCCATGCAGCCGCTCTCCGGGCAGGTGGCGACGCACGGCACCTCACGCGCCGTGCACGACCCCTCCGCGGCCCCGCACGCCCCCGCTCCGCCCCTGCCCGGCGGCGACCCCGACGGGGTCGTGGGCACCCGGTCGACAGCCGACTCCGGCGAGCCGATCCACGGGGACCTGCACGCCGTCACCCCTGGCGGCCGGGCCCCGCTGCCCCGGATGCGCAGCACCGCCACCCCTCTCGCGGCGGCCGGAACCCGGGACGTGCGCGAGGACGTCCCCGTCTACCCCGGCTAGGCGAATCCGGGCATCCGGGCATCCGGGCAGGCCCCGACGGGCCCCTTCCCCTCCGTCAGCCCCTCCGTCAGCCCTTCCGTCAGCCCTTCCGTCAGCCTTTCCCGGCAGCTCTTGCCGGCAGCCCTGCCCGGAGGATCCCGGGCAGACGCGGGACGGGTCCCGGCCCCCTCCCGCACCCCTCGACTCCGCGGACCCGGTGGACCCGGATGGCCGAAAACCGGCGGTTCGTCCGGCAGCCCCTTGGAACTCCGCGGAAGGGCCGCTGGTCCCCATTGGGGTGGGGATCATCCGCCCTGAGCCCTTCGGGGCTGTTCAAGGGACCTCACCGGGTCAACCCCAGCCCGGTGAGGTCCCGCACGCCCGGCACGCGGTGCCAGTAAGCGCGGCATCATGTGACAGGTATCACCGCTCACGTGTGACCCCTGATTTAGGGCGCGTCCGTGAGCGGAGATAACCTGCGAGATGGACATGCCGCGCGCTCGGACACCGTGTGCGCCTCCCTTGTGACACAGAGCGGACGTCACGTTGCCCTTCGCGGCACGCCCACGCATCCAACGAACCGCGAGATCACTGATAGGGACGGAAGCGCGTGGACCTGTTCGAGTACCAGGCGAGGGACCTCTTCGCCAAGCACGGTGTACCGGTGCTGGCCGGTGAAGTCATCGACACGCCTGAGGCGGCGCGCGAGATCACCGAGCGGCTGGGCGGCAAGTCGGTCGTCAAGGCCCAGGTGAAGGTCGGTGGTCGAGGCAAGGCCGGTGGCGTGAAGCTCGCCGCCACCCCGGACGAGGCCGTCGCCCGCGCGACGGACATCCTCGGCATGGACATCAAGGGCCACACGGTCCACAAGGTCATGATCGCCGAGACGGCTCCGGAGATCGTCGAGGAGTACTACGTCTCCTTCCTCCTCGACCGTGCCAACCGGACCTTCCTCTCCATCGCCTCCGTCGAGGGCGGCATGGAGATCGAGGAGGTGGCCGCCACCCGTCCCGAGGCCGTCGCCAAGATCGCGATCGACGCCATCGACGGTGTGGACGAGGCCAAGGCCCGTGAGATCGTCGAGGCCGCCAAGTTCCCGGCCGAGGTCGCCGACAAGGTCGTGAACGTCCTGATCACGCTGTGGGACACCTTCATCAAGGAGGACGCCCTCCTGGTCGAGGTGAACCCGCTCGCCAAGGTCGCCTCCGGTGAGGTCATCGCCCTCGACGGCAAGGTGTCCCTGGACGACAACGCCGAGTTCCGTCACCCCGACTTCGAGGAGCTCCACGACAAGGCCGCCGCCAACCCGCTCGAGGCGGCCGCCAAGGAGAAGGGCCTCAACTACGTCAAGCTCGACGGCGAGGTCGGCATCATCGGCAACGGCGCGGGTCTGGTCATGTCGACCCTGGACGTCGTCGCGTACGCCGGTGAGCGGCACGGCGGCGTCAAGCCCGCCAACTTCCTGGACATCGGCGGTGGCGCCTCCGCCCAGGTCATGGCGAACGGCCTGGAGATCATCCTGGGCGACCCGGACGTCAAGTCCGTCTTCGTCAACGTCTTCGGCGGCATCACCGCCTGCGACGAGGTCGCCAACGGCATCGTGCAGGCCCTGAAGCTCCTGGAGGGTCGCGGCGAGCAGGTCACCAAGCCGCTCGTCGTCCGCCTCGACGGCAACAACGCCGAGCTGGGCCGGAAGATCCTCACCGACGCCAACCACCCGCTGGTCCAGCGCGTCGACACCATGGACGGCGCGGCCGACAAGGCCGCCGAGCTGGCCGCCGCCAAGTAAGCACCGAGGACGAGGACATCAAGACACCATGGCTATCTGGCTCAACAAGGACAGCAAGGTCATCGTCCAGGGCATGACCGGCGCCACCGGCATGAAGCACACCAAGCTCATGCTCGGCGACGGCACCAACGTCGTGGGCGGCGTGAACCCGCGCAAGGCGGGTCAGACCGTGGACTTCGACGGCACCGAGGTACCCGTCTTCGGCACCGTCAAGGAGGCCATCGAGAAGACCGGCGCCGACGTCTCCGTCATCTTCGTGCCGGAGAAGTTCACCAAGGACGCGGTCGTCGAGGCCATCGACGCCGAGATCCCGCTGGCCGTCGTGATCACCGAGGGCATCGCCGTGCACGACACGGCCGCCTTCTGGGCGTACGCCGGCAAGAAGGGCAACAAGACCCGCATCATCGGCCCGAACTGCCCCGGCATCATCACCCCGGGCCAGTCCAACGTCGGCATCATCCCGGGCGACATCACCAAGCCGGGCCGCATCGGCCTGGTCTCGAAGTCCGGCACGCTGACGTACCAGATGATGTACGAGCTGCGTGACATCGGCTTCTCCACGGCCGTCGGCATCGGCGGTGACCCGATCATCGGCACCACCCACATCGACGCCCTCGCCGCCTTCCAGGCCGACCCCGACACCGACCTGATCGTCATGATCGGCGAGATCGGCGGCGACGCCGAGGAGCGGGCCGCGGCCTTCATCAAGGAGAACGTGACCAAGCCGGTCGTCGGCTACGTCGCGGGCTTCACCGCGCCCGAGGGCAAGACCATGGGCCACGCCGGCGCCATCGTCTCCGGCTCCTCCGGCACCGCCCAGGCGAAGAAGGAGGCCCTCGAGGCCGCCGGCGTCAAGGTCGGCAAGACCCCGACCGAGACGGCCAAGCTCGCCCGCGAGATCCTCGCCGGCTGAGCGGGCTCCGGTCTCCTGACGGCACATCGGTGGGCCCGTCCCCTGTGAAGGGGGCGGGCCCACCGCCATGTCCGGCCGGAGTCCCTCACTCTCGCTACCGCGCCTCCGGTTCCAGGCGTGCCGGCCCTCCCGCCGCCTCCTTCCGCAGCGTGGTGCTCAGCTTCAGCTCCTGCTGCGACAAGGGGCCGAGCATGCCCTGTGCGGGAGGAAGTTCCTGGACCGGCCGGCCGGGGGACACCGGCGCCAGGTAGTGGGTGGGGGCCGTCCGTAGCGTGAGGGCCGTGGCGCCGACGACGGCGACGGTGAGCGCGATGGCGGACCGGGTCCAGAAGCGGGAGGTGCGTTCCCCGGCGGTCCGCAGGGCCACCGGCCGGGCCATCGGCGGCCGGGCAGTCGGGCGAGTGGCGGCCGAGGAGGCCCAGGCCGGCGCCGAGGAGGACGAAGGCGACGCCGAGGGGGAGGACGGCGACACCGAGGGGAATGAGGTGAACGAGGGGAATGAGCTGAACGAGGGGGACGAAGGCGGCGACCCGGCCGCCGTGAGGTGTCCGGCCGAGGCCAGTCGGACCAGGCGCCGGTGCAGTTCCGCCGGGTCGGCCAGTTCGGGCAGGTGCGCGGCGACGGCCTGCCGGGCGTGCAGCAGCCGGTTCGCCGTCGCCGGGGTGCTGGCCTCCGTCTCCGCCGCCGTCTCCGGCAGGTCGAGGCCGACCCCGTCGTAGAGCACCAGTGTGCGGCGGTAGGACGGCGGAAGCCGCAGCAGTGCGCGCTGGAGCGCGCGATCGACCGGATCGGGCGGGGGGTCGGTGAGGCGCCTGCGCGGTATGAGGCGCTGCCAGGGCGAGAGGGCGCACTCGTGTGCCGTCGCCCGCACCCAGCCCGCGGGGTCCCGGTCGTGGGCCACTTCGGGCCAGCGCTGCCAGGCGAGTTGGAAGGCGCGCTCCACGGCGGCACGTGCCCGCTCGCGGTGGCCGGTGAGCAGGTAGGCCTGGCGTATGAGTGCCGGGGCGCAGAAGGCGTGGAGCGCGTCGAAAGCCTGAGCGGGCGTCAGTGCCTGGTCCGCGTGACCGTCCGTCATGGTGCCTCCTTCCGTATGAATAGGCGCATGAACATATATTGAGCGACACTTCCGAGGTTCGCCTGTTACGCCGGGAACGCGTGTGACGTTGGGAGCATGGCGGGCGTGATCCAGACGACCCATCGACGTCCGCCCCTGCCGCACCTGCGCACCCGCGTACGGGACCGTTCACCCGGACTCGGCGCCGGTTTCGTGGGCGGTGTGGTCGCCGCGGGCCTCGGGCTCGGCTCGTTCGCCGTGCTCGTCATCGCGCTGTGGATCAGCTCGCCGTACCCCGACAGCGGACCGAGCGGCGCGCTCCACGTCGCCGCCGCGCTGTGGCTGCTGGCGCACGGGGCCGAACTGGTCCGCACCAACACGCTCACCGGTGCGCCCACGTCCCTGGGAGTGACCCCGCTGCTGCTGCTCGCCCTGCCGGCGCTGCTGGTGCACCGCGCGGCGCGGGACGCGACCGACGGCGGCGACGGCGGCCCGCTCGTCCCCCCGCGCACCGCCTGGACCGGCGTCGTCCTCGGCTACCTCGGCGTCGCCGGCGCCGCGGCCGCGTACGCGGCGGGCGGCGCGCTGCGCCCCTCCTGGGTGTGGACGGTCATGTGGGTGCCGCTGGTCGCCGCGGCGGCGGCGGGCACCGGCGTCTGGGCGGCGTACGGCTGTCCGCGCGCGCCCCTGGAACGGGCGATGGGCCCGCTGCCGCCCGGCGTACGGCGTCTGCTGCTCGGGCCGGGGCCGCGGGCGCGTCTGGGCGCCTCGGCACGGGCGGCGGGGGCCGGGGCGGTGGTGTTCGTCGGGGGCGGCGCGCTCGTCCTCGGGGTGTCGCTGGTGGGGCATTCCGGGACGGCCCAGGGCGCGTTCCTGCGGTTGACGGAGGGCTGGTCGGGACGGTTCGCGGTGCTGCTGCTGTGCCTGGCGCTGCTGCCGAACGCGGTCGTGTGGGCGGTGGCGTACGCCCTCGGGCCCGGCTTCCTGCTCGGCGCCGGCCATGCCGTCGCCCCCTTCTCCTCCGACCCGGGACCGATGCTGCCGCCCTTCCCGCTGCTCGCGGCGGTACCGGACGCGGGCCCCGGCACCTCCCTGCACTGGGCGGCCGCCGCCGTACCGGTGGCGGCCGGGCTGACCATCGGCTGGTTCGTCGCGGGCAGCGCGGTGCGCGCCGGACGGGACGCCGACGGGAACGTGATCGGTCCGAAGCGGGCGTGGTCCTGGCGGCGGACCGTCGCCGGAGCGGGCCTGGGCTGCCTGCTGTGCGCGATCGGGCTCGGGGTGTTCGCGGAGTTGGCGGGCGGCCCGCTCGGGGACTTCGGGCTCTCCCGGTTCGGGCCGGTGGGATGGCAGGTCGCCGGGGCCGCACTGCTGTGGACCGCGACGGCGGCCGTCCCGACGGCGCTGGTGGTACGGGCCGTGCGCTACTGGGGCGGCGGCAGGGCGCCCGCACCGGAGGGGACCGAGCGGAGGATCGGCCGGCCCCGGGACGGCGGGGCCACGGCGACCCGGCCGCCGGACACCGGCGCACGCCTGACCCAGGGCTACGACCCCGCTCTGGAACCGTACGACGTACTGCCCCTTGACCCGCCGGACTCCGAGCCGGCCGCCTGGCAGGACGACGAAGCGGCCCGCCGGGCCCGCTGGGACGCCCTCAGACAGGCGGCGGCGACACCCACGACACCGGGACCGGACGCGGACGCCACGGCGCCGACCGCACCCGAGGAGTCCGGGGAACCCGGGGAACCGGCCTCACCCGCGGACCGGTCCGCCCCCGAGTCAGACACCGAGCCCGGCCGGCCGGCCGATCCCGAGGAACCACCCGCACCCGAGAACCCGACCGATCCCGATACCGATCTCGAAAAGCCGACCGAACCGCCGACAGAACCAGAACCGCTCACAGAACCGCCGACCGAACCAGAACCGCTCACAGAACCGCCGACAGAACCGCCCACCCCTCGGTGAGAGCGCACCAGGCAGGCGCGGGAGCCGCAGTTCTCAGCCGTCCACCCCCAGCACCCCCCGCAGCTGCCGCGGCAGGTGCTGGTCGCAGGACTGCTTGGCCTGGTTGGTGAGGGCGTCGTTCATGCAGGTGTAGTAGTCGCGGTAGACGAACTGGGCGGCGAAGCCCGAGGCGACCAGGGCGAGGGCCAGGGATGCGGTGACCAGGCCGCTGACCGCCGCCGTCGTCTGGGGGCGGCTCTCGGCCACCGGGGCCGCGTTCGGATCGGGCCTGCGCGGCTTGGTGCGCAGCGAGCTGATGCCCCAGTACAGGGCCAGCGCGCCGAGCAGCAGGCCCACGTACCGCCAGCCGAAGAGGACGAAGAAGAAGGCCCACATGCCGCTCAGCAGCGCGTAGCGAGCGCGGCGCTGGGCGGGGTCGGTGGGGTCCCAGCGCATGCCGGGCCCGCGTCCGCCGCCCGGCCCCTCGGGGCCGCCGGGACGCTGGGGGCGCTCGCCGAAGCCGCCGTCGGGGGAGCGGCCGGGCTGGCGGTCGCTCCACTGGCTGCCCCAGGGGGTGTATCCGCCGCCCTCGCCGGGGCCGCCCCCCTCGCCGGAGCCCCCTCCCTGGCCGGAGGAGTTCCCGCCGGAGTCGGAGCCCGACGGGTGCCGGGGCTGCCACGGGCGGTCGGGTGTGCCCTCGGGCGGCGGTGCGAAGGGGTTGCCGTCCTGGGCCGGGCCGCGCCGGCCGTCGCCGTTGTCCCCGCCCGAGGGCGCGTCCGGCGGCGAGGCGGGGCGCTCCCGCAGCAGCACGGCGCCGCGCTTCCCTCCCTGCCTGGGCTGCGGGGGGAGCGTGAGGAGTCGCAGACTGCGGTCCGGCATCAAGTGAGCGTCTTCCCCTTGTGACTGTGTGACGTACGGGCGTACGCGTGAGTTCGGCTGGTCCGGCGTGCGAGCTGACATGGGCTCTGTCTTGGTGAACGCACCATGCCGCCATCGCGTTCCCGAACCCCGTCCCCCCAGACGCTACCTTCCGGCCACGCCCCCGTCCCATGGGGGCCGCCCGGAGTGCCGGTATCGTTGCTGACGGTCGGCCGGTTCGTAGGCTTCCCCGTATCCGGGGGCCCGAAGCATTCGTACGACCGTACAAAACAGCTCCCCCGAGAAAGGGCCCCCACCGTGGCCGCCAAGCCCGTGGCCAAGCGCCTCGTCGTGCTGGTCTCCGGATCCGGCACCAATCTGCAGGCGCTCCTCGACGCGATCGACGAGACCGGAGCCGAGGCCTACGGCGCCGAGGTCGTCGCCGTGGGCGCCGACCGCGACGGCATCGAGGGGCTCGCGCGCGCCGAGCGCGCCGGGGTGCCGACCTTCGTGCGGAGGGTCAAGGACTACGGCACGCGCGAGGAGTGGGACGCGGCGCTCGCCGAGGCCGTCGCCGCCCACGAGCCCGACCTCGTCGTCTCCGCCGGGTTCATGAAGATCGTGGGGAAGGAGTTCCTCGCGCGGTTCGGCGGGCGGTTCGTCAACACGCATCCCGCCCTGCTGCCCAGTTTCCCCGGGGCCCACGGCGTGCGGGACGCGCTGGCGTACGGCGCCAAGGTCACCGGTTGCACCGTCCACTTCGTCGACGACGGCGTCGACACCGGTCCGATCATCGCCCAGGGCGTGGTCGAGGTCCGGGACGAGGACGACGAGAGCGCGCTGCACGAGCGCATCAAGGAAGTCGAGCGAAGGCTGCTCGTCGAGGTCGTGGGGCGGATCGCCCGCAACGGCTATCGCATCGAGGGACGAAAGGTAGTTATCCAGTGACCGCCGAGAGCAACAAGCGGCCCATCCGGCGCGCGCTCGTCAGCGTCTACGACAAGACCGGTCTGGAGGAGCTCGCGCGCGGGCTGCACGAGGCCGGCGTCGAACTCGTCTCCACCGGCTCCACCGCCGCGAAGATCGCCGCGGCCGGCGTGCCCGTCACCAAGGTCGAGGAGCTGACCGGCTTCCCCGAGTGCCTGGACGGCCGGGTCAAGACCCTGCACCCCAAGGTGCACGCCGGCATCCTCGCCGACCTGCGTCTGGAGGACCACCGGCGGCAGCTGGCCGAGCTGGGCGTCGAGCCGTTCGACCTGGTCGTCGTGAACCTCTACCCGTTCCGTGAGACGGTCGCCTCCGGCGCCTCGCCCGACGAGTGCGTGGAGCAGATCGACATCGGCGGCCCGTCGATGGTCCGCGCCGCCGCCAAGAACCACCCGTCGGTGGCGGTCGTCACCAGCCCCGCGCGGTACGCCGACGTCCTCGCCGCCGTCCAGTCCGGCGGCTTCGACCTGGCCGCCCGCAAGCGGCTGGCCGCCGAGGCCTTCCAGCACACGGCCGCCTACGACGTGGCGGTGGCCTCCTGGTTCGCGTCCTCCTACGCCCCGGTCGACGAGTCGCGGTTCCCCGACTTCCTCGGCGCGACCTACGAGCGCCGGAACACCCTGCGCTACGGCGAGAACCCGCACCAGCCGGCCGCCCTGTACGTCGACGGCAGCGGCGGGCTCGCGGACGCCGAGCAGCTGCACGGCAAGGAGATGTCGTACAACAACTACACGGACACGGACGCCGCCCACCGTGCCGCGTACGACCACGACGAGCCCTGCGTCGCGATCATCAAGCACGCCAACCCGTGCGGCATCGCGATCGGCGCGGACGTCGCCGAGGCGCACCGCAAGGCGCACGCCTGCGACCCGGTCTCCGCCTACGGCGGTGTCATCGCCGTGAACCGGCCGGTCAGCAAGGAGATGGCCGAGCAGGTCGCCGACATCTTCACCGAGGTCATCGTCGCGCCCGACTACGAGGACGGCGCGCTGGAGGTCCTCACCCGGAAGAAGAACATCCGCATCCTGCGGACGCCGAGCGGCCCGTGCAACCGGGTGGAGGCCAAGCAGATCGACGGCGGTGTCCTCCTCCAGGCCACCGACCGTCTCCAGGCCGACGGCGACGACCCCGCCAACTGGACGCTGGCGAGCGGCGAGGCGCTGCCGGCCGAGGAGCTGGCCGAGCTGGCGTTCGCCTGGAAGGCCTGCCGCGCGGTGAAGTCCAACGCGATCCTGCTCGCCAAGGACGGCGCGTCGGTCGGTGTCGGCATGGGCCAGGTGAACCGTGTCGACTCCTGCAAGCTGGCCGTCGAGCGGGCGGGCGAGGAGCGGGCGCGCGGTTCCTACGCCGCCTCCGACGCGTTCTTCCCGTTCCCCGACGGCCCGGAGATCCTCATCGCCGCGGGCGTGAAGGCCATCGTCCAGCCGGGCGGCTCGATCCGCGACGAGCAGGTCGTGGAGGCCGCGAAGAAGGCGGGCGTGACGATGTACTTCACGGGCACGCGCCACTTCTTCCACTGACGGTTCGGGCGGTTCCGTCGGTTCCGTCGGTTCCGCCCGCCCGGTGAGCGTATGGCTGTGGCCTCCGGCCCTCTCTCAGAGGGGCCGGAGGCCACAGCCGTACCGGACGCGAATCAGTAGCGCGGCCGGTTGAACCAGGCCTTGCCCTTGGAACCGCCGACGAAGCAGGCGATCAGGATGGCGAGCACCAGGTGCACGATGCCCGCGATGGTGAACGGGTACAGGGCGATGACCGCGGTGATGATGCCGAACACCAGGAGGGTGATCCGGACGCCGTTGCCGCCCGACTTGAACTTCGTGGCCAGGACGGCCGCGAGCACGCCCCAGATCACCGCGAACACCACGAGCGCCCACAGCTTGCCGGTCGAGTAGTCGGCGATCTGCTGGAAGGCGGAGTTGTCCCGGAGGCTGTCGTCGTTCTTCGCCGCGTTGATCGTGGCCGCGCTGATGGCGAACAGGGCCGCGCCGAGCACCTGGAGGCCGACGATCACCCACATCATCACCCGTGCGGCGCTGACGTTGCCCGGCATCTGCATGGGGCCGGCGGGGTAGCCGGCGCCGTACGGCTGCTGCACGGGCGGGGCCTGCGGGTAGCCATAGCCGGGCGCCTGGCCCGGCTGCTGCGGGGCGCCGTAACCCGGCTGCTGCGGGGCGCCATAGGGGTTGTTCGGGTCGCCGTAGCTCATGGCGATGCTTCCTCCGTGGATCACGTGCGGGGACGACGCGCGGCACCGCACGGAGGAGAGTTCTACAGAAAGCGGTCCGTCCCCCCGATGAGCTGCCCGCGGCACTGTGGCTCCTCATCGTTCTTGACCAGTTGCTTACTTGTCCAGCCGGATTTCGCAGGTGTTGTGCAAGTGCAACCTCGCGATCACGGAGGCGGACGGGCGGAGGAGCAGCGACGGCCACCCGGCCGGTCATGACATGCGCACCCGGATTGGAACCGTGGGGCGGTCATCCGCGAGGATGGTGGCATGACCGCCCAGATTCTCGATGGCAAGGCCACCGCAGCCGCGATCAAGTCCGATCTGACCGCCCGCGTGGCGGCGCTGAAGGAGAAGGGCGTCACGCCCGGCCTCGGCACCATCCTGGTGGGTGACGACCCCGGCAGCCGCAAGTACGTCGCCGGCAAGCACCGCGACTGCGCCGAGGTCGGCATCGCCTCCATCCAGCGCGAGCTGCCGGCCACCGCGACCCAGGAGGAGATCGAGGCGGTCGTCCGGGAGCTCAACGAGGACCCGGCGTGCACCGGCTACATCGTCCAACTTCCCCTGCCCAAGGGCATCGACGAGAACCGCATCCTGGAACTGATGGACCCGGACAAGGACGCCGACGGCCTGCACCCGATGAACCTCGGCCGCCTGGTCCTCAACGAGCCGGCCCCGCTGCCCTGCACCCCCAACGGAGTGCTGACGCTGCTGCGCCGCTACGGCGTGGAGATCAAGGGCGCCGAGGTCGTGGTCGTCGGCCGCGGGGTGACCATCGGCCGTCCGATGCCGCTGCTGCTCACCCGGCGCAGCGAGAACGCCACGGTCACCCAGTGCCACACCGGCACCCGCGACCTGTCCGCCCATCTCAAGCGGGCCGACATCATCGTCGCGGCGGCCGGCGCGGCCCACCTGATCCGGGCCGAGGACGTGAAGCCGGGCGCGGCCGTCCTCGACGTCGGCGTCTCCCGCAACGCCGAGGGCAAGATCGTCGGTGACGTCCACCCGGACGTCGCCGAGGTGGCCGGCTGGCTCTCCCCGAACCCCGGCGGCGTCGGTCCGATGACGCGCGCCGAACTGCTGGTCAACGTGGTCGAGGCGGCGGAGCGCAGTGTCGGCTGAGGCGGGCGGCGCCCTGTGGAAGTCCCCCCGCGAGGAGCCGGAGCCGGAGGTACGGGACTCGGTCAGCGCCCCGGACGCCCAGGGGCGGCCGCGGCGGGTCACGCGGCGGTTTCCGCTGTTCACGAAGGACACGGCGCGGCCCGAGGGCGGCGGTCGTGCCGCATCGGGTGACGCCCCCGCCCCCGCGCGGCAGTGGCCGCTGCTCGCCGTGCTGGTCACGGTCGGGCTCGGCCTGCTGGTGACGGCGCTCGACGCGTTCCGGGTGGGGCTGCTGCTGATCGGTGCCGGGCTGCTGGGCGGCGCCGTGCTGCGCTGGTTCCTGCCCCGCGTCGGCATGCTCGCCGTCCGCTCCCGTTTCACGGACATCGTCACCTATGGGATCCTGGGCTGCGCGATCGTGCTGCTGGCGCTGGCGGCCCAGCCGGATCCCTGGCTGGAGATCCCGTTCCTGGACGACGCGCTGCACTTCACGGTCCGCAACAGCTGACGGACGGCTGACGGCGTCCCTACATCCGTGCGGCTACGGTGACGGCGGCCCATCCTCTCCCCCGAGTAAGGACGGACCGCCGTCGGGAACAACACTCCTGCACGGTGAACGGCCTGTTCAACGGCTGTCCGTGCGCTGTGGCACGGAAGTGACCATTCCGCTACGGTGTCCGCGCTCTGCCACAGGGGTGCCCGCGTCCGGCGTGGGAACCGATCCACCCGCCGTCCTCGTCACTCTCCGCGAGGGGCGACGCGAGGATGCCGGGAGGTGTGGGATGGGCGCCTGGCAGCGGCTGCCGGACGATCTGCCGCCGGAAGTACGGCACTTCGTGGAGCAGTTGCGGCTCCTCAAGGACGGGACCGGCCTCAGCCTGGCCGCGCTGGGCGCGCGCACCGCGTACAGCAAGTCCTCCTGGCAGCGCTACCTCAACGCCGGCCAGCCGCCGCCGTGGCAGGCGGTCGCGGCCCTGTGCCGGGTCGCGGGCCTGACCGGCGCGGACGCCGAACGGCACACCGTGCGCTGGGAGATGGCCGTCGAGGTCTGGCCCAGACCGGCCGCGGTGCCGGAGGCGGACGCGGCGGCGGAGGCGGGCGCGGCGGCGGAGACGGGCATGGTGGAGGGGGCCGCTCGGGTCCGGGTGACCCGGGCCCACGCGGCGTACGAGGCGCACGAGGCCTACGAGGAGGTCCCCACCGTGCCCTGGTGGGACCGGCCGGAGGAACGGTCGCGTCCCGGGCCGGGCGGACGCCTCCTGCTGTATGCCGTCGTGCTGCTCGTCGCCCTGGTGCTCATCGGTGTCGTGGGCACTCTTGCCCTGGGGTGACAAACTAGGGATCTGGGGAGAAGTCGCCCAACGGCCGGACCGGTGCGGGCAATCCGTGCAAGGGGGAAGAGGGGGAGTCGCGATGGCTCGTTGGAAGGCGCTGCCCGATGAACTCGACCCGCAGGTCAAGGAGTTCGCCGGGCAGCTGCGGCGGCTGGTCGACCGCAGTGGTCTGAGCGTCGCCGCGCTCGCCGACCGCACCGGATACAGCAGGACGTCGTGGGAGCGCTACCTGGGCGGCCGGCTTCTGGCGCCCAAGGGGGCGGTGATCGCCCTCGCCGAGGTCACCGGCAGCAACCCGGTCCATCTCACGACGATGTGGGAGCTCGCCGAGCGGGCCTGGAGCCGCGCGGAGTTGCGCCACGACAGGACCATGGAGGCCATCCGGATCGCCCAGGCCCGGGCGGCGCTGGGCGGGTCCGGTGCGACGGGGCCCGGAGCGGTGTCCGGCGGGGACGCGCGCGCCGGCGGAGCCCAGGGCGCCCCGGGTACTCAGGGTGCTCAGGGCGCTCAGGGCGTCCGTGCGGGCGGCGGTGCCACGGTGGCACCCGGGCTGCCCACGCCCGGGGTGGCGGGCCCGGCGGGCGTGTCCCCGACGGTGGTGCCGCCGCAGCCGACGGCCTCCGACGCGGACGCGCGGGATGCGCGGGATGCGCCGGACGCGGCCTCCGTCTCCGCTGCCGCCTCCGGTTCCGCGCCCGCACCGGGATCCGGCCCCCGCCCACCGGGACCCGGTCCCCGCCCACCGGGGGCCGGTGCGCCGAGTCGGTCCGGGGCGCGAGGGCGGCGGCTGACGATGTTCCTCGCGGGCGTGGTCGCGGCGCTGGTGGTGATCGGCACCGTCTTCCACTTCACCGGCGGCGACGACGGGCGTCGGGCCCGGGACGCGAGGACATCACCGTCGCCGTCCGTGAGCACCGGCGCCGTCCTGCCGCCCGGAGTGAAGTGTGAGGGGGCCGGCTGCACCGGCAAGGACGCCGAGGCCATGGGGTGCAGCGGGGAGCTGGTGACCACGGCCCGCAGCGTCACCGTGGGGACGACCGTCGTCGAGGTGCGCTACAGCAAGACCTGTGGCGCCGCCTGGGGCCGTATCACCCAGGCCGCGCAGGGCGACCAGGTACGGGTGACGGTCGGCTCGCGCAAGGAGACCGACACGGTCACCGAGCCCGGCGACACGATCGCGTACACACCGATGGTGGCCGTGAAGGACGCCGCCCTGGCGACGGCGTGCGTGACGCTGGCGTCGGGGCGGACGGGCTGCACGACGTGAACCGTGCGGAGGCAGGCCCCTCTCCGCACGGAAATCGCCCGTCCGACCGGAGGACCGTGAGGCCGGGGGACCGTGAGACCGGGGGGGCCAGAGGCCGGTGAGGCCGGGAGGCCAGAGGCCCGTGCGGCCGGCGGCCCGTAAGACAGGAAGAAAGGCGGCCGCCCGTCCGGGAGAGGAGAGACTGAGGCGGCCGCCGTGGGGGGTGCCGGAAAAACCGGACTCCCGTGGGGGTGAGGTTCGCGTGCCCCGAACGGCGTATCCCATGCGCGCAGCGCGTCACTTCTTCGCGGCATCTTCACCGTGCCGTCTGTGGGACGGGCCACAGGGGGGCGGCAGTCCGGGATGCCGGATGCGCGATAGCCTGACCGTGGATCTCTCTTGACGCCAAGAGATCGATCATCCGTACCCGTGATCGATCATCGTGGCGGGCGTACGGCCACCAACCGGACGCGGGGGATCCCGCACCCCGGGGCAGGGACGCCCCGACCGCCAGCTGTCATACGGAGAACGCCATGACCCGCACTCCCGTGAACGTCACCGTCACCGGCGCGGCCGGCCAGATCGGTTACGCCCTGCTCTTCCGCATCGCCTCCGGCCAGCTGCTCGGCGCGGACGTGCCGGTCAAGCTGCGCCTCCTGGAGATCACCCCGGCCCTGAAGGCCGCCGAGGGCACGGCCATGGAGCTGGACGACTGCGCGTTCCCGCTCCTTCAGGGCATCGACATCACGGACGACCCGAACGTCGCGTTCGACGGCGCCAATGTCGCCCTCCTCGTCGGCGCCCGCCCCCGCACCAAGGGCATGGAGCGCGGTGACCTCCTCGAGGCCAACGGCGGCATCTTCAAGCCGCAGGGCAAGGCCATCAACGACCACGCCGCGGACGACATCAAGGTCCTCGTCGTCGGCAACCCGGCGAACACCAACGCGCTGATCGCCCAGGCCGCCGCGCCGGACGTACCGGCCGAGCGCTTCACCGCCATGACCCGCCTGGACCACAACCGCGCGCTGACCCAGCTCGCCAAGAAGACGGGCTCGACGGTCGCCGACATCAAGCGCCTGACCATCTGGGGCAACCACTCCGCCACCCAGTACCCGGACATCTTCCACGCCACGGTCGCCGGCAAGAACGCCGCCGAGGTCGTGAACGACGAGAAGTGGCTGGCCGAGGACTTCATCCCGACCGTCGCCAAGCGCGGTGCCGCGATCATCGAGGCCCGCGGCGCCTCGTCGGCGGCCTCCGCCGCCAACGCCGCCATCGACCACGTGTACACCTGGGTCAACGGCACCGCCGAGGGCGACTGGACCTCCATGGGCATCCCGTCGGACGGCTCCTACGGCGTCCCGGAGGGCCTGATCTCCTCCTTCCCGGTCACCACCAAGGACGGCAAGTACGAGATCGTCCAGGGCCTGGACATCAACGAGTTCTCCCGCGCCCGCATCGACGCCTCCGTCAAGGAGCTCGAGGAGGAGCGCGAGGCGGTCCGCGGCCTCGGCCTCATCTGAGCCGGTCCGAGCCGATCCGAGGCGAGCGGCCCTCTCCGTAGGCCTCGCTTCGTCACGACCCCGCACGGGCCCCGTTCCGGTTTCATCCGGAACGGGGCCCGTGGCCGTTTTCACCGCTACCGTCGAATGGCGCGAATGACACGGAAATCGGTACGGCAGTACGGCAGTACGGCGGTTGGGCGGTACCCGGCGGGGTGGCTTCGGGGGGTTCGTGATGAGCGGTTGGGACGGCCACAGCTCCGGCTCGGGACCGGAGCACGAGCCGAGCGAGGACAGAGGCCAGGCAGCCTGGGGAGGATCGGAGGAACGGTCTCCGGAGCCGCCCTGGGCGTCCGCCGAGACCCGGACGGGTACCCCGCTGCCGCCGCCTTGGGGAACCCCTCCGCCCACACCGCCCACGCCGTTTCCGCCGTACGTGCCGCCCGCGGTGGCGGGGACGGCGCCCCCACCGCCCCCGCCGCCCCCGGCCTACGCGCCGCCCGCCACGCTCGCGTCGGCACGGCGCCCCGCCGGCGGGGCGCACCGAGGTGGCCGCGTCCTTTCGGCGGTGGCCGCGGCGGCGGTGCTGGGGGCGGGAGCCGGTGCGGGGGTCTGGTACATCCTGCTGCGGGACGGCTCCTCCGGCCCGTCGGCCGGCCCGGCGACCGGCGTCACCGTCACCGCCTCGTCCCCGGCCTCCTCTGCGCTCCCCTCTTCGCGGGACTCGGCGGACTCGGGCGACGGCACTCCGGCGACCGGCCCCGGCCAGGACGCCTCGGCCTCGTCCCCGGCCGCCCCCGCACCCGCCTCCGGCTATCGCCGCGCCCAGGACCCCGTCGGCTACACGCTCGACGTACCCGAGGGCTGGACCCGCAGGCAGAAGCAGGGCGATAAGGCACCGGTGGTCTCCTACGACTCCCCGTCCGACGGCCGCCGGCTCCAGATCTTCGCGGTCACGGAGGACTCCCCGGCCGCCTCCCTGGACCTGGCCGAGAACGACCCCGGCTACGGCTTCGCCCGGCAACCCGGCTACGAGGTCCTGGACCGCGACTCGGGCCCCACCTGGGCCGAGCTGACCTACCGCTACGACGACGCGGACAAGGGCCCCCGTCAGGTCGTCGACCACCGCTTCCAGGCCGCCGACGGCACCCTCTACGCCCTCCGCGTCAGCGGCCCCGCCGCCCTCCCCGCCGCCCGCGTCCGCGCCCCGCTCACCGCCGCACTGAACTCCTTCTGCCCACCGGGCGGTTCGTGCTGACAGCTCGTGCGGGCATGCGGCCTCCGGTAAGCACGGTGACCGGCGGCCCCGCTGTTCTCAACCGCTGCGGCGGAGGCCGGCGGCGATGTCGCCGAGCGCCTGTGCGGCACGCCGTTGGAGTCCCGGCCCGAACGTGATCCTGGTGGCTCCGCGCCCGCCGCCGTGTACAACGCGGTACGCTCGACGGCTCGTTCGGGGTCCCCGTCGCCGTGGGCGAAGACGTCGACGCGGGCGTTGAGGAAGAGCCGGCCGCCGGCGGCCGAGCGGACCTCGGCGAGGAAGCCGGCGTGCTCCTGCGGGTCCTTCAGGGTGCCCCCGCTCGAGTCCGCGAACATCTCGTCGGCCGGGGTCTTCCCGTCCTCGCACCCGAGGGAGGCGGCGACCCCGTGGCTGGGTGTCGCGAGCGCCGGGAACCCGGCCTCGGCGAACACGCGGGCACTGGCCGCGTCCCACGACCCGGGCAGGACCAGGGGGTCGCCCGGGGCGCGCCCCCGGTGCAGCGCGCGGAAGGCCTCGGCGCCGCTCACCACTTGGCGCTCCCGGCGGGGATCCGGCGGCTGACCATCAGACGGTTCCAGGTGTTGATGACGCTGATCAGCGCGATCAGATGGGCCAGCCGGGGCTCGTCGAAGTGCTTGGCGGCCTGCTCGTGGACCGCGTCCGGCACGAAGCCGTCGGTGAGCACGGTGACCGCCTCGGTCAGGGCCAGTGCCGCCCGTTCCCGTTCGTCGAAGACGTCTCCGGCCTCCTCCCAGGCGTCCAGGAGATCGAGCTGCCGCTCGCTCACGCCGTGCCGGCGGGCGAGGGCCAGATGCATGTCGAGGCAGAACGCGCAGTGGTTGAGCTGCGAGGCGCGCACCTGCACCAGCTCGGCCAGGGCGGGCTCGCCCAGGCCCCGCTTGGCGGCGGCGCCAACCGACCGCAGGGCGTCGCGCACCGCGTCGTCCAGGTGCGTGGTCCGGGCCGTCACTTGTACTGCCCCGGCGTGTAGTGGCCGGGGACGGCGCGGGTGGTCACGCCGAACCGGTTCCAGGCGTTGATCACCGCGATCGCGGCGATCAGCTGGGCGAGTTCCTCCTCGTCGAAGTGCTCGGCGGCCTGGTCGTACACCTCGTCCGGCACGAAGCCGTCGGTGAGGACCGTGACCGCGTCGGTCAGCTCCAGGGCCGCGAGCTCCCGCTCGGTGTAGAAGTGCCGGGACTCCTCCCAGGCGCCGAGCTGGATGATCCGCTCCACGCTCTCACCGGCCGCGAGGGCGTCCTTGCTGTGCATGTCCAGGCAGAGCGCGCAGTGGTTGATCTGCGAGGCGCGGATCTTGACCAGCTCGCGCAGCCGCGGCTCCAGACCCTGCCCGGCGGCCGCGTCCAGCCGGATCATCGCCTTGTAGACCTCGGGGGCGTGCTGGGCCCAGCGCATCCGGGGGCTCTGCTCGGGCGCGTACTCGGCGCTCGTCTCGCTCGTCTCGCTCGTCGTCTCGGGGGTGTTCCGCGTCGTGGTCACGCTTCCAGCCTAGGCACGAAGCAGCCCAGGAGTATGGTCCATTCCCATGGCGAGAACATGGGCCACTCTGGGCGTCGACCTGCATCTGGAACCGGCCGGACCGCGCGTGCGCCGAGGGCTGACCGACGCCCTGCGCGAGGCGGTCCGCTCCGGCCGCCTGGCCCCCGGCACCCGGCTGCCCTCCTCCCGTTCCCTCGCCGCCGACCTGGGCATCGCGCGGAACACGGTCGCCGACGCCTACGCCGACCTGGTCGCCGAGGGCTGGCTCACCGCCCGCCAGGGCTCCGGCACCCGGGTCGCCGACCGGGCGGTGGCCGCCCCGCGCGCGGAGGCGGCCCAGCCGCACCGCGCACCCGGCCGCCCCGCCCTCGACCTGCGCCCCGGCACCCCCGACCTCGCCTCCTTCCCGCGGGGGGAGTGGCTCAAGGCAGCCCGCCGCGCCCTGACCGCGGCCCCGAACCACGCCCTCGGCTACGGCGACCCGCGCGGCCGGCCCGAACTGCGCACCGCCCTCGCCGGCTACCTCGCCCGGGTGCGCGGCGTGCGCACCGACCCGGAGCACATCGTGGTGTGCTCGGGCTTCTCGCACGGTCTGAGGATCCTCGGCGAGGTGCTGCGGGCGCGCGGCACGGCCACGGTCGCCGTCGAGTCGTACGGCCTCGACGTGCACTGGGACCTCCTGAAACGGGCCGGACTGCGCACCCGCCCCCTGCCTCTCGACGAACACGGCACCCTCACCGACGAGTTGCCGGACGTCGGCGCGGTCCTCCTCACCCCCTCCCATCAGTTCCCGACGGGCGTACCCCTGCATCCGGACCGGCGCGCGGCCGTCACGGACTGGGCGCGGCGTACCGGCGGCCTGATCCTGGAGGACGACTACGACGGCGAGTTCCGCTACGACCGCCAGCCGGTCGGCGCGCTCCAGGGCCTGGACCCCGACCGCGTGCTCTACCTGGGCACGGCGAGCAAGTCCCTGGCCCCCGGTCTGCGCCTGGCCTGGATGGCGCTGCCGCCGTCCCTGGCCGAGGAGGCCGCGGCGGCGAAGGGGCACTCCGACACCTGCGGGGTGCTCGACCAGCTGACCCTGGCGGAGTTCATCACCTCCGGCGCCTACGACCGCCACGTACGCTCCGCCCGGCTGCGCTACCGGCGTCGCCGCGACGCACTGGTCGAGGCGCTCGCCGCCCGCGCCCCCGACGTCCACCCCACCGGTATCGCCGCCGGACTGCACGCCGTGCTGCTGCTGCCGCCCGGCGCCGAACCGGCCGTGGTCCAGGCGGCGGCCTGGCAGGGGCTCGCCCTCCACGGCCTGTCCCGCTACCGGCACGACCAGGCCGCCGGCACCTCCGTGGACGCCCTGGTCGTCGGCTACGGCACCCCACCGGACCACGCCTGGGCGGCCACCCTGGACGCGCTGTGCCGGGTCCTGCCCTGACAGACGCACACCGCCCGGCCCCGCGCCGCCTGGTCCCGCGCTGCCCGGCCGCGCGCTGCCCGGCCGCGCGCTGCCCGGCCGCGCGCTGCCCGGTCCCGCGCTGCCCGGTCCCGCACCGCCCAGCCCCGGCCGCCGCGCGCGCCGTGCCGCTCAGGCCTGCTCGACAGGTTCCGCCCCGTCCGCCGCTGATCCCGGCGCCGCCGTCCGGGTCTGCCGCCGTCCCCTCCGGGGCCGTCCCGTCCGCCGACGGCCCACCCGCTGTGGATCCCGGCGCCGCCGTCCGGTCACACCGCCGGTCCGGCCGGGGCCGCCCTGTCCGCCGCTCCCTCCGCCGCCGTCCCGGCCGGTGCCGCTCCCTCTGCCGCCGTCTCGTCCGCTGCCGTTCCGGCCGGTGCCATTCCGTCCGCCGCCGTCTCGTCCGCCGCCGTCCCGGCCGGTGCCGCTCCCTCTGCCGCCGTCTCGGCCGGTGCCGTCCCGTCCGCCACCGTTCCCTCCGTCGTGGGCGCCGCCGGTGCCTCTCCGAACCGGGCCAGCGCCAGCGCTCCGGCCACCGCCACCGCGAAGCCCAGCACGGCCAGCCAGCTCAGGCCCTCGCGCGTACGGTCGCCCAGCCACACCACGCCGATCGCGGCGGGGCCGATCGTCTCGCCGAGCACCATGCCGGCGGTGGCCGTCGTCACCGAGCCGCGCTGGAGCGCCGAGGTGAGCAGCAGGAACGCGGCGCCGCCGCCCAGCACGAGGGCGTACGACGCGGGGTTGGTGAACAGCGCCGCGGGACTCAGCGAGTCGATCAGCCGCACCGTCACCTCGACCACGCCGAAGCCCAGGCCCGCACCCAGGCCGAGCAGCAGGGCCCGGCCGCGCTCGGGGAGACGGCCGGCCACCCCGCCCAGGGCCAGTACGGCCAGCGCCGCGACGAGCATCGCCCACTTCAGCGCCGTGGAACCGTCCCGGCCGCCCTCCGTCCCCGAGGCCAGGCCCAGCATCGCCAGGCCGGCGCAGACCACGCCGACCGCCGCCCACTCCGTCCCGCTCAGCCGCACCCTCAGCAGCCGGGCCGCCGCCACCGCCGTCACCGCGAGACTGGAGGCGAGGGCCGCGCCGACCGCGTAGATCGGCAGCGACCGCAGGGCCGCGACCTGGAGCAGGAAGCCCAGGCCGTCCAGGCCCAGACCCGCGACATACCGCCACTGCCGCAGCGCCCGCAGCAGCAGCGCCGCGTCCGCCGCGCCGCCCCGCGCGCCGCCCGGCTCCGCGGCCGCCCGGGCGGCGACCGCCTGGAGCACCGTCGCCGTACCGAAACACACCGCCGCGCCGAGCGCGCACACCATTCCCAAGAGCACGAGCCGACTGTAGGCGAGCGGCGCCGGTCCAGGGGCCCTTGGGCGGGCGCTCACACCTGTCTCTAGGCTGTCCGTCGGAAACCGGCCGGTCACACCCGGCCGGCAGCCGACGACAAGGGGGAGAGACGGACATGGCGGACACTCGGCG
Source organism: Streptomyces sp. NPDC006393 (assembly GCF_040628575.1). Classification (NCBI taxonomy): domain Bacteria; kingdom Bacillati; phylum Actinomycetota; class Actinomycetes; order Kitasatosporales; family Streptomycetaceae; genus Streptomyces; species Streptomyces sp. NPDC006393. Next base: position 971 of record NZ_JBEXZD010000030.1, on the reverse strand, counting down.
GCAACTGAGGTCGGGCGCGGTGGTGCTGGGCGGGATGGGGCTGCTCGCCTCGGCGCTCACCGCCTGCTCCTCCGACCCGGACAAGCGCTGCGTCGACCGCGACAGCTACACCTTCTCCAAGGGCTACAAGGTCGTCTCCGACAAGAACTGCAAGTCCGCGAAGACCTCCGTCGACGGCGCCTGGTACTACGGCGGCAAGAAGAAGAGCGGCTGGGCCGACGGCGGCTCCTTCACCAAGCCCCGCAAGGGCTCCGGCGGGTCCGGCGGCAGCCACGGCGGCGTCGACCGCGGTGGCTTCGGCAGCGGCCACGGCACGTCCGGCGGCTGAGCCGGGCATGGAACGCCGCACCGTCGAGCCCCGCCCCGGCTGGCAGCGGACCGTCGAGGCACAGGGCCTGATCTACCCGCTCACCCGCTACCCCGACGACTCCCTGCGCCCCTACTGGGACGAGAGCGCGTACTACGTCTTCTCGCTGCCCGAGGTGGAGGCGCTGGAGGAGGTCGTCGAGGAACTGCACCGCATGTGCCTGGCCGCCGCCGACCACATCGTCACCGCGGGCCGCTTCGAGGACCTCGGCATCACCGACCCCCGGGTCGCCCGGGCCGTCGCCGAGTCCTGGCACCGGCGTGCCGAACTCCCCTCCGTCTACGCCCGCTTCGACCTCCGCTACGACGGCACCGGCCCGGCCAAGCTCCTGGAGTACAACGCGGACACCCCCACCTCCCTGGTCGAGGCCGCCTCGCCCCAGTGGTTCTGGATGGAGGAACGGTTCCCCGGCGCCGACCAGTGGAACTCCCTGCACGAACGCCTCGTCGCCGCCTGGAGGAAGCAGGCCCGCCTGCTCCCGCCGGGCAGCCCGCTGCACTTCGCGCACTCCGCCGCCGACGAACTCGGCGAGGACCTGATGACGGTCGCCTATCTGAAGGAGACCGCCGAACAGGCCGGCCTCGACACCGACTGGACATCCATG
>NZ_JBEXZD010000029.1:0-75342 GCF_040628575.1 Streptomyces sp. NPDC006393 | reverse complement strand
AAGGCCGCCGCCGTCCCCTTCCAGTTCTGGCTGCCCGACGCGCACGCCGTCGCGCCCACGCCCGTGTGCATGCTGCTGTCCGGCGTCATGGTGGAACTCGGCGTGTACGGCGTCTGGCGGGTGTACGGCACCGTGTTCTCCGGTCCCGGTGGCATCCCCGCGGCCGCCGTGACCCGGACCCTGGTCGTCCTGGGCGTACTGACCGGCGCCGTCGGCGCGGTGATGTGCTGGTACCAGCGGCACATCAAGCGCCTGCTCGCCTTCTCCACCATCGCGCACACCGGGCTGTTCCTGATCGCCGTCGGCGCGCTGAAGGCCGAGGCCGACGACGGGGCCGCGCTCTACATCCTGGGACACGCGGGCGTGAAGGCCGCGCTGTTCGCCTGCGCCGGCATCCTGCTGGACCGCTACGGCACCGTCGACGAGTTCTCCCTGCACGGCCGGGCCCGGCGCCTGCGGGGCGTCGGTGCCATGTTCGCGGTCGGCGCCCTGGCCCTGGCCGGACTGCCGCCCTTCGGGACGGGCCTCGGCAAGGCCGTCAGCGAGGAGGCCGTGGGCGGCCCGCTCACCGTCGTGTACGTCGCCGCCTCCGCCCTCACCGGAGGGGCGGTGCTGCGGGTGGCCGCGCGCGTCTTCCTGGGGCTCGGCCCCCGGCCCGAGGAGCGTGAAGGTGAGGAGCGCGACGAGGACAAGACGTCCGGCGCCGACGAGGAACCGGAGACCCGGCAGCGGCTGGTAGGCGTTCCCCGCACCATGGGGACGGTCCCGGCGGTGCTGCTCGCCGCCGCGCTCGCCGTGGGCGCGGTGCCCGGCTTCGCCGGCGTGGTGGGGCACGCCGTCGACGAGGCCGGGACCTGGGGGGTGTTCTCCTCGGTGCACTGGACCGCGACCGGGGTCCTCCTGGACCTGCTGTCGACCCTTCTCGCCGTGGGCCTGGCCCTGACGGCGGTCGTCCGTCCCGGCCTGCTGAGCGCGCCCGAGTGGGCACTGCCCCTGCGCCGCCTCCAGTCGGGGCACGTCGGCGACTACGTGGCCTGGCTGCTGGTGGGCTCGACCCTCCTGGGCGCACTGGCCCTGCCCGCGATCCTGCGCTGACCGCTGACCGCTGACCGCTGACCGCTGACCGCTGACCGCCGGCCGGACGGCCGCGAGAGCGGTCAGTAGCATGAGTCCGGCAGTCCGAATGATCATGCGAGGAGCGGATCGTGCGAGACATCGCGGTGTTCAGCGGCAGCGCCCATCCCGAACTGGCGGCCGAGGTCTGCGCGCACCTGGGCGTGCCGCTCAGCCCGACCCGGGTCAGCCGGTTCGCCAACGACTGCCTGGAGGTACAGCTTCAGGCCAACTGCCGGGAACGGGACGTCTTCCTGGTCCAGCCGCTGGTCAGGCCGGTGCAGGAGCATCTGGTGGAGCTGCTGCTGATGTGCGACGCGGCCCGTGGCGCCTCCGCCGGGCGGATCACGGTCGTGATGCCGCACTACTCCTACGCCCGCTCCGACAAGAAGGACGCCCCGCGCATCTCGCTGGGCGGCCGTCTGGTGGCCGATCTGCTGGTCGCCGCGGGCGCGGGCCGCGTCCTGGCGATGACGATGCACGCACCGCAGGTGCACGGCTTCTTCTCGGTGCCCGTCGACCATCTGCACGCGCTGCGCGAACTGGCCGCGCACTTCCGGCAGTACGACCTGACACGCACCACCGTCGTCTCACCGGACCTCGGCAACGCCAAGGAGGCCGCCGCGTTCGCCCGCATGATCGGAGCCCAGGTGGCCGCCGGCGCCAAGCAGCGCTACGCCGACGACCGGGTGACCATCAGCTCGGTCATCGGTGACGTGGCCGGACGGGACGTGATCGTGCTCGACGACGAGATCGCCAAGGGCAGCACGGTGCTGGAACTCCTGGACCGGCTGCGCACGTCGGGGCCGCGCTCCATCCGGATCGCCTGCACGCACGGCCTGTTCGCGGCGGGCGCGCTCAAGCGGCTCGGCGAGCAGCCCGACGTGCTGGAGATCGTGTGCACCAACACCGTGCCGGTGCCGGTGGAGGACCACGAGGAGTACCAGGACCACAAGGACAAGCTCCGGATCCTGTCCATCGCCCCGGCGCTCGCCGAGGCCGTACGGCGCATCCACAACGGGGAGTCCGTCAGCGCGCTGTTCGACGCGCCGCGCGAGGAATGACCCCGAGTCGACGCGCCGCGCGACGCGTGACCCCGGCGGTCACACCGGGCCGGACGCGGCCTCGGATTGTTCGAGCGCCGCGTCCAGCGTCGGGCGGGGCGGCAGCAGCCGGGACAGGCCGGTGACCTTGAGCACCCGCAGGGTCAGCGGGTGCGTGCACACCAGGCGCAGCTCGCCGCCCGCGTCGAGGAGCCGGGCCCGCGCCCGGTAGAGCAGGCGCAGCCCGGAGCAGTCGAAGAAGTCGATCCCGCTCAGGTCGATGACCACCCGTGCCCCGGGCCGGGCCGTGATCCGGTCCAGGTACGGGATGATCTCCACCGCCGCGGCGATGTCGATCTCACCGTGCAACTCCAGCACGGTGAGCCCGCGCTCCCGGCGGACCCGCAGATGCCGGGTGAATGGCGCGCGTTCGTTCCCCACGACGACCTCGCCTCCCACCGGACTCCGCTGCTGCGGGGGTGCGGTTCAACCGGACCAACACCCGCCCCCGCTCAGCAAGTTACCCTCGTTGGAGCGAATTCCAGCATGTTCGATTGACATATGTCTGTGAATTGAGGTCAGTCGACCACCAGAACCAGCTTGCCCGTGGTGCGTCCGGTCTCGCCGAGCTCGTGCGCCTTCGCGGCCTCGGCCAGCGGGAACGTACCGGCGACCGTGGCGCTCAGCTTCCCCTCCTCGACGAGATCCGCGACCGTCCGCATCCCGTGGTGGTCGGCGTCGACGAGCATCCGGACCGCCCGGACACCGAGCCGCTCGGCCTCCTCGTAGAAGTCGTCGGAGCCCATCGGGATGATCGACACCACGACCCCGCCCGGCCGCAGCACCCGCAGCGAACGGAGGGCGGTCTCACCGCCGATGGTGTCCAGCACGACGTCGACGTCGCGCACGGCCTCGGCGAAGTCGGTCGTGCGGTAGTCGACGGGTTCGTCCACGCCGATGCCGCGCAGGAAGTCGTGCTTCCCGGCGCTCGCGGTGCCGATGACGTACGCGCCGCGAGCCTTGGCGATCTGCGCCGCCACATGGCCCACACCGCCCGCCGCCGCATGGATCAGCACCCGCTGCCCGGCCCGCACCTCGGCCCGCTCCACCAGCGCCTGCCACGCCGTCAGCGAGACCAGCGGCAGGGCGCCCGCCTGCACATGGTCGATCCCGGCGGGCTTCGGCGCGAAGACACGGGCCGGGGCGGTGACGTACTCGGCGTGCGAGCCGTGGCCGAACGGGTAGCTCAGCATGCCGAAGACCTCGTCACCGGGCCGGAACAGGGCCACGCCCACGCCCGTCGCCTCGACCACGCCCGAGACGTCCCAGCCCAGGACGAAGGGCGGCTCGCCGAGGAAGCCGCCCGTGGCACGGTGCTTCCAGTCGGTCGGATTCACCCCGGCGGCCCGCACCCGGACGAGCACCTCGTTGGGGCGCGGCGCGGGCCGCTCGAGTTCCCCCACCTTCAGCACGTCGGGACCGCCGAGGACGTCCTGACCGACGGCACGCATCGTCTTCACGGTGTTCACCTCGCTCATGGTGGACCAGCCTGCCCGGGTCCGCGCGCCGGCTCAGTCGCGCCCGCGCCCGTTCTTCTTCCCCGCCTTCTTCGTCGCCTCCTTCGCGGGCCATACGCCGGTCGAGCGCTCGATGGCCTTGGCGCCCGCCCGGTCCACGACGCTGCGCACCATGGAGAAGATGGCCCCCTGCACCGCCGCGGCCAGCAGGATCTCGCCCCAGCGCCGGTCCCGGTCGAGCGCGTCGGGCGCGTCGTCCTCGTGCCGCATCGCCTTCCACGTGGCGCGGAACGCCATCCCGGCCAGCGAACCACCGGCCCAGCCCAGCACGAAGCCGACGGGCTGGTAGGCGAGGGACAGCTTGTGCTTCTTCTTCTTGGCCACCTGTGTCTCCTTGTGCGGATACCTCGGTCAGGCCCCGCCCTGGGGCGGGACCTCCTCGCCGTCCGGTACGGGACCCGGTGCCGTGCCCTCGCCGAAGGGACGGCCGCCGAGCTCCTCGCGGTGATGCGGTGTCAGCCAGCCGGACGTGTCGGGCCCGAGCGGCACGATGCCGGTCGGGTTGATGCCCGTGTGCACCTGGTAGTAGTGCCGCTTGATGTGGTCGAAGTCGACGGTGTCGCCGAACCCGGGCGTCTGGTAGAGATCGCGGGCGTACGCCCACAGCACCGGATTCTCCACCAGTTTCCACAGGTTGCACTTGAAATGTCCGTGATACACGGCGTCGAAACGGACCAGAGTGGTGAACAGCCGGATGTCGGCCTCGGTGATCGAGTCGCCGACGAGGTAGCGCTGCCCCGCCAGCCGCTGGGCCAGCAGCTCCAGCCGCCGGAACACGCCCGCGCACGCCGCTTCGTAGTCCTCCTGGTTCGTGGCGAAGCCCGCCCGGTACACACCGTTGTTGACGTCCTCGTACACCTCGGCCATCACCGTGTCGATCTCGTCGCGCCGCGCCCGCGGGTACAGGTCCGGCGCGCCGGGCCGGTGCAGGTCGGTCCACTGGGTGGCCAGGTCGAGGGTGATCTGCTGGAAGTCGTTGGTGACCAGTGCGCCGCTCGGCACGTCCACGACCGCGGGCACGCTCACCCCGCCGGGGTAGCCGGTCTCCCGCCGGTCGTAGGCCTCGCTGAGGAAGCGGATGCCCAGCACCGGGTCCCGGCCGCCGGCATCGAGGGTGAAGCGCCAGCTGCGGTCGTCCTGGATCGGGTCGACGACGGCCAGGGACAGGGCGTCCTCCAGCCCGAGCAGCCGCCGCGCGACCAGCGCCCGGCTCGCCCACGGGCACGCCCGGCTGACGACCAGCCGGTAGCGGCCCGCCTCCACCGGCCAGCCGTCCCGGCCGTCGGCGGTGATCCGGTCCGCGAAGTGGCTCTTCGAACGCTTGAAGGCCTTGTGGCCGTACGCACGGTTGCCCTCGCCGCCCTCGCTCATGCCTCGTCCCTCCTGCCGCACGGGTGCCCTGCCGGACACCTTCCGCGTCGGTGTCCTGGTGACACCTTCCCCGAAATCCGCGCACGGCACGGTGTGAGCCGTTCCGACGGGGGCAGTCGGCACAGCGTGAGCGGGACACCCGGGAACACACGCGAGACGCACCCGAACAAGCCCCACCCGAAGGAGCACAAGGCCGCCCGGCGCCCGGCCGGAGCCGGCTCCGGACCTGCCTCCGACCGCAGGACCCGCGTCACCGTGCTGGTGGCGCTCGCGGCGAACCTGGTCATCGCCGCGGCCAAGGCCGTCGGCGGTCTCCTCGCGCACTCCCCGGCCCTGCTGTCGGAGGCCGCCCACTCCGTCGCCGACAGCCTCAACGAGATCTTCCTGCTCGCCGCGCTGCGCCGCAGCCGCCGCCCCGCCGACCGGCGCCACCCCTTCGGCTACGGCAAGGAGCGGTTCTTCTGGTCGCTCCTCGCCGCCGTCGGCATCTTCGTCATGGGCGGCTGCTTCTCCTTCTTCCAGGGCGTCGAGGCCCTGCGCAACGGCGCGCACGAGGACTTCACCGGCTACGTGGTCGGCCTGATCGTGCTCGGTGTCGCCCTCCTCGCCGAGGGGATCTCGCTGCTGCGGGCGCTGCACCAGGTGCGCGGGCAGGGCGGCGCGGGCCGGCTGCGGGACCCGGCGCTGCGCACGGTCGTCGCCGAGGACGGCACCGCGGTCCTCGGTGTCACGCTCGCCGTCCTCGGCATGGCGCTGCACATGGTCACCGGACAGGTCGCGTGGGAGGCGTCGGCCTCGCTCGCGATCGGCGCGCTGCTCGTCTACGTCGCCTACCGCCTCGGCCGCGACGCGCGCGACCAGCTGATCGGGGAGGCGGCCGACCCGGAGCTGAGCGGCCGGATCGGCAGCCTGCTGCGGGCGCAGCCGGAGATCGACAGCGTCGAGGCGCTGTTCACCATGAAGACGGGTCTGGACTCGCTGCTGGTGGCGGCCCGCGTCGACCTGGTGCCCGGTCTGGACAGCGAGCGGGTCGAGGAGGTCGCGATGCGCATCAAGCGCTCCGTCGCCCGCACCGTCCCCGAGGCGGAACAGATCTTCCTCGACGTGACCGACCGGCCGGCCGAGGAGGCGCGCGAGAGCCCCGCCGCGACGGGGGAGCGCGGCGGGGCCTGAAGGACCGGTGCCCGGACGGCCGCCGCTCCATGCCTGCCCGGCCGGGATTTCTCCCGGACGGCGGGCCACGTCCTGCGGACGGCGGCCGACCGGTTCAGTGCCCTTCCGCGGGCTCCAGCACGAAGACCGGGATCTCGCGCGCGGTCTTCGCCTGGTACTCGGCGTACGGCGGATAGGCGGCGACGGCCCGCTCCCACCACTCGGCCTTCTCGCTGCCGGTGACCTCGCGGGCCGTCATGTCCTGCTTGACGGGTCCGTCCCGCAGTTCCACCCGGGGGTCGGCCTTCAGGTTGAAGTACCAGAACGGATGCTTGGGAGCACCGCCCTGCGAGGCGACCACGGCGTAGCGCCCGTCGTGCTCCACCCGCATCAGCGGCGTCTTGCGGATCCTGCCGCTGCGCGCGCCCCGCGTGGTCAGCAGGATCACGGGCAGTCCCGTGTCCCGCAGCGTGGTCCCCTTGGTGCCGCCGGAGCCCTCGTACAGCTCCACCTGCTCCCGCACCCAGTCGGTCGGGCTCGGCTCGTACTCGCCCTCAAGAGGCATGGCGTACGTCCTCTCGTCGCGTGCTGTGACGGTTCGTGCACCGTCATTCAACACCGACACCGACGACACCGTTCCCAAGGGCCTGATCCGGCGGGCCGCGACGGCCGCCCGGGCGCCGTATCGCGCCAGGCGCCGCCGCGGGGCCCCGGTTCACGGCGACACCGCCGTGCGCACCGCAAGTGCCATGATCACGGCGCTGGAGACCAGGGCGGTGACCAGCCGTCCCCGGCGGCCGGTCAGGGCCCGGCCGAGCAGGGCGCCGCCCCCGGCCAGCAGCAGCTGCCAGCTCGCCGACGCGGCGAACGCGGCCAGGACGAACACCCCCTGCTCCAGCAGCGGCACGGTGTCCGTGGCGCGGGCACCGCCGACGACCAGCGCCGCGAAGTAGATCACCGTGGTCGGATTGAGCAGGGTGATCCCGAGCAGCCCCAGGTAGGCCCGTGCGGGGCCGGGTGGGGGAGCGACGGGGCGGGTGGTGTGCCGGCGCCGCCGGTGCTGCCGTACGGCGGTGACCGTGCCCCGCACCGCCAGGGCGGCGAGGACCAGGGCCGACGCCCAGCGCAGCGGCACCAGGGCGGGCCGCAGCGCGTCGGCCAGGGCGGCGCCGCCCAGAGCGGCCAGCAGGGCGTAGAGACCGTCGGCGGTGGCGACGCCGAGCGCGGCGCAGGCACCGGTGCGCAGGGACGTACGAGCGGTCAGGGAGACGAGGAGGGTCGCGACGGCGCCGACGGGCACGGCGATGCCGTACCCCGCGACCAGCCCCGCGACGAGCGCGGCCGTCACGAGCGCGGCGGACCGGGCCTCCAGGGACGGCCGGGCTGCTGCTGTCGGCGCGCTGCCGGGACGGCGGCGGCGGACAGAGGCAGCGGGAACACGTCGATCGTGGACATGGCCGGATCCTGCGGGACGAGAGTCCGCCGAGGCAACTTCTTTATGAACGAGGCACCCTGTCTATGAAGCGGAAGAGACGCTTCCCAGCCAGATGCCGCAGGTCACCGATCTGGCCGAACTTCGCGTCGCCCCATGGATGCCTCGGGCATCCAATGGAGATCGGCACGACGCACCCTTCGTCTGCGAGGTCTCCCATGCCGGACCCGACCACCCGCCCGTCCCAGCCCGTCGCCTTCCCGCAGGACCGCACCTGCCCCTACCACCCGCCCGCCGGCTACGACCCGGTGCGCGCCGTCCGACCGCTGGCCGGCGTCACCCTCTACGACGGCCGGCCGGCCTGGCTCGTCACCGGACACGCGCTCGCCCGCGAGCTGCTGACCGACCCGCGCCTGTCCACCGACCGCAACCGCGACGGCTTCCCCATGACCACGCCCCGTTTCGCGGCGGTCAAGGACCGCAGGACCGCGCTCCTGGGCGTCGACGACCCCGAGCACCGCGTCCAGCGACGCATGATGATCCCCAGCTTCACCCTCAGACGCGCCACCGAACTCCGGCCGCAGATCCAGCGCACCGTCGACGGCCTGCTGGACGCGATGATCGCGCAGGGGCCGCCCGCCGAGCTGGTCGGCGCGTTCGCGCTGCCGGTGCCGTCCATGGTGATCTGCGCACTGCTCGGCGTCCCCTACGCCGACCACGAGTTCTTCGAGGAGCAGTCACGGCGGCTGCTGCGCGGACCGACCGCCGAGGAGACGCAGGACGCGCGGAACCGGCTGGAGGAGTACCTGGGCGACCTGATCGACCGCAAGCGGAAGGACCCCGGCGACGGCGTGCTGGACGACCTGGTCCAGCAGCAGCGGCGCGAGGGCCGGCCCGACCGCGAGGAACTGCTCGCGATGGCGGTCATCCTGCTCGTCGCAGGCCACGAGACCACCGCCAACATGATCTCCCTGGGCACCTACACCCTCCTCCGGCACCCCGAGCGGCTGGCCGAGCTGCGTGCCGACCCCGCGCTGCTGCCGGCGGCGGTGGAGGAACTGATGCGGCTGCTGTCCATCGCGGACGGACTGCTGCGGGTGGCCACCGAGGACATCGAGGTGGCCGGCACGACGATCCGGGCCGGCGACGGCGTGGTCTTCTCCACCTCCGTCATCAACCGCGACCAGGACGTCTACGCCGCCCCCGACACCCTCGACTTCCGCCGCCCGGCCCGCCACCACATCGCCTTCGGCTTCGGCATCCACCAGTGCCTCGGCCAGAACCTCGCCCGCACCGAGCTGGAGATCGCCCTGGGCAGCCTCGTCCGTCGGCTGCCCACCCTCCGGCTCGCCGCCCCGCCGGAGGAGATCCCCTTCAAGCCCGGCGACACGATCCAGGGGATGCTCGAACTCCCCGTGAGCTGGTGAGAGGCGTACCGCCATGCGCATCGACATCGACAAGGACCGCTGCATCGGCGCCGGCCAGTGCGCGCTGGCCGCACCGAACGTGTTCACCCAGGACGACGAGGGCTACAGCACCCTGCTCCCCGGCAAGGAGGACGGCGGCGGCGACCCGATGGTCCGCGAGGCCGCCCGGGCCTGCCCCGTCGGCGCGATCACCGTCATCGAGTCGCCGGAGTGACGACGGCGTCCGCGCCCGGCACGTCGAGCACGGCCAGCGGCAGCAGACGCAGCCGTTCCGGCGCGGCGATCACCTCGTAGGAGGCGATCCGGTCGTCGCGGACGGCGATGTCCAGGGCGAAGAGCAGCCGGCCGTGCGGCGCCACCACCGCGCCGACCCGGCCGTCGACCAGGGCGACGGCCGCGAACCGGGCACGGTGGCGCAGCGCGACCGTGCCCTCGGCCACCGCCCGCGCCCCGCGCAGCTCCGCCGGGACCCCGGCCGGCAGGGCGGCCGGATCGGCCCGGCGCACCACGTCCGGGGCGAGCACGTCCAGCAGCGTGCCCAGGTCCCCGCCCCGCGCGGCGGCGAGGAACGCCTCCACGATCGCGCGGTGCCGCTCCAGCTCGGCACCGGAGGCCGCCGGGGCGCCCCGCACCTTGTGCCGGGCCCGGCTGGCGAGCTTCTTCGCGGCCGGCTGGGAGCGGTCCACGACCGCGGCGATCCGGTCGAAGGGCACCGCGAACAGGTCGTGCAGCACGAACGCCACCCGCTCCAGAGGGCTCAGCGTGCCGAGCACCACCAGCAGGGCCACGCCCACCGACTCGGCGAGCAGCGCCTCCTCCTCGGGCGCCCGCACCTCGACGGGGCCCGCCTCCTCCGGAGCCTCGTGCCCGTACGGCTCCTCGCGGCGCGCCGCACGGGAGCGCAGCATGTCCAGGCAGACCCGGGAGACCACCGTGGTCAGCCAGCCGGACAGGTTGTCGATGCCGTCCGCGCCGGTACGGCCCAACCGCAGCCAGGTCTCCTGCACGGCGTCGTCCGCCTCGCTGAGCGAGCCCAGCATCCGGTACGCGACCCCGCGCAGGTGCGCGCGCCGCTCCTCGAACCGCCGGGCCAGTTCGTCGTCGCCCGCCATGAGACCCATGGGTCACCTTTCCGCGTCGTGCTCCGTCACTCCACTGACGAACCGGACACGACCGAGGTGACCCTTCCATGCTGCTGCACATCGACTCCAGCGCCGACGCGACCGCCGACTCGGTGAGCCGCCGGCTGACCGCCGACTTCGTACACGTGTGGCGGGAGCGGCACGGCACGGCGGAGTACCGCCACCGTGACCTGGCCGCCGCCCCCGTGCCACCGCTCACCGCCGCCTACACCACCCTGGGCCGCAGGGTGGAGCGCCAGGGCTTCGTTCCCCCCTCGAAGGTGCCCGCGCTGATCGAGGGCCCCGCCGAGCAGCGGGAGTGGGACCTGACCCTGCCCCTGATCAATGAGCTGCGCTCCGCGCACACGGTGCTGCTCGGTGTCCCGATGTACAACTTCTCGGTGCCCGCGTCCCTGAAGACGTGGATCGACCGGGTGACCTTCCCCGGGGCGTTCGCCGACCCGGACACGGGCGAGAGCCTGCTGGTCGGCACCCGGGTGGTCGCGGTCATGGCCCGTGGCGGCGGCTACGGCCCCGGCACCCCGCGGGAGTCCTTCGACTTCCAGACGCCGTACCTGAAGGCCTGGTTCGGCAACCTGGGCGTCGCGCCGGACCGTCTTCACCTGATCGCCGCCGAACTGACCCGCGTCGACGTCCTGCCGCGGCTCGCCGGTCTGGAACACCTGGCACGGCAGTCGCTCACAGCGGCCCGGGAACAGGTCCGGGCCGTGGCCGCCGCCTGAGCCCCGGGCCTGTCCGCGGAGGTACGACCGGCCTCACGCCTTCTGCAGAGTCCACTCCAGGCAGGCTTTGACACGGGCAGTTCTGTCCTCAAGTGTTTTCAGGAGGTTTGGATCGCGGGTGAAATCCGGGTGTATCGCATTCATCATTTCTCGTTCATATTGCTCGAGCTGGTCTGCCGGAAACCCCTCCGTCCGCAGTTCCTCGATATGCGCCCGGACTTCCTCGATCGTCGTCCGCGGCGACGTCAGCTCCTGATCCGCGTCACCGCCTTCGAGATGCGTTACATCGCTATAGGTATCAGCACCCATGGTGAGGTAGACATCAGACTCGGACACCTTGATCCGATTATCTGCGGTGTACTCCCACTTTTCCACGTAGATGCTGCCCGTGCCGATCATGCTGAGGCGGTCTCCCATTACCCGCAGGGCGAAACGACCTCGATGTGCGGGCTCCTCGGTCTGGGCGACGATCCTGCCCGCGTCGTAATACCAAACTTCGTCCGCGCCACCCTGCGGCTTGCCGGCCAGCGTCACAGTGGGATCCAAGCTGCCGGCTGAAACGTGCTCGTACGTGGCGCTTGTGTCCATGCCCGGAACGTAGCCGCAATGCTTGACCAGGCAGTTACCGGACCGCTTCTGAACGATGCGGAATTTTCCGTCGGGAAAGCCGTTCGGCATGGCTGCACTCCTGCCTTGACGTGAGGGCTTATATCACTTTGGCACGAGCGATCGAATTCCTCCACCGCTGGCGCGGCGACGGCGAGGCCCCGCCGAGGAAACCTCTCGCCCAGCGCTACGGCATCGGCTTCGACATATCCGCCGCCCTCGTCGTCCTGCGGAAAACTGGCCACTTCGACGACGGGTGATCGACTAGGGTCGGCCGGGTGACGGAACACGCCGGGGAGCCCCTGAAGAGACCCTTCCTGTACGTCGTCGTCTGCGCCGCCGGCATCGCCTCCGGCGTCGGGAGGCTGATCGTCGCCGCGCGGGCGCGGGGCTGGGAGGTCGGTGTCATCGCGACGCCGGTCGCCATGGGCGGCTTCTTCGACACCGCCGAGGTGGAGCGGCTGACCGGCCGCCCCATCCGGTCCGCCTGGCGCACCCCCGGCGACCCCCGGCCGTTCCCGCCGCCGGACGCCGTGGCCGTCGCGCCCGCCACCTTCAACACGATCAACAAGTGGGCCGCCGGGACCGCCGACACCCTCGCCCTGGCCACTTTGTGCGAGGCCTACGGGCTCGGCGTCCCGGTCGCCGTCCTGCCCTGCGTGGCCGACACACTGGCCGCTCATCCCGCCTACCGGGAGAGCCTGGTACGGCTGCGCGCCATGGGCGTGCGCTTCGGCGATCCGGCTTCCGATGAGCCCGCCTCCGGCGCGACCGAAGCGGGCGGCGGGCGGCAGGACTTCGCCTGGGAGCGGGCGCTGGACCTGCTCGACGCGTTCCCGCGGCCAGGTGGACCCCGGCCGGCCGAGTCCGGCATGCGGCACGGTCCGCCTTCATGATCGGCGACGGCCTACGCTCGGGTGGACGACCATCCGGAAGGCAGGAGCAGCAACGATGCAGTACGGGAAGCTCGGTTCGACGGGCCTGGACGTGTCGCGGATCTGTCTGGGCTGCATGACCTTCGGTCTGCCCGACCGCGGCACGCACGAGTGGACCCTCGACGAGGAGACGTCGCGACCGCTGATCCGGCAGGCCCTGGAGGCCGGGATCACCTTCTTCGACACCGCCAACGTCTACTCCGACGGCACCAGTGAGGAGATCGTCGGCCGGGCGCTGCGCGACTTCGCCCGCCGCGACGAGATCGTGCTCGCCACCAAGGTGCACGGACGGATGCGGCCGGGCCCCAACGGCGGCGGCCTGTCCCGCAAGGCGATCATGACGGAGATCGACCACAGCCTGCGCCGCCTGGGCACCGACTACGTCGACCTGTACCAGATCCACCGCTGGGACCCGCACACGCCGGTCGAGGAGACGATGGAGGCGCTGCACGACGTCGTCAGGGCGGGCAAGGCCCGCTACATCGGGGCGAGTTCGATGTACGCCTGGCAGTTCTCCAAGGCCCAGTACACGGCCCGGCTGCAGGGCTGGACCCGCTTCGTCTCCATGCAGAACCACTACAACCTCCTCTACCGCGAGGAGGAGCGCGAGATGCTCCCCCTGTGCGCGGACCAGGGCGTCGGTGTGCTGCCCTGGAGCCCGCTCGCGCGCGGCCGGCTCACCCGGGACTGGGACACCACCACGCACCGCAGCGAGAGCGACGCCTTCGGCAGCCGCCTCTACCCGGAGGGCGACCGCGCCGTCGTCGAGGCCGTCACCCGCATCGCCGAGGAGCGGGGCGTCCCGCGCGCTCAGGTGGCCCTCGCCTGGCTGCTGCACCAGAACACGGTGACGGCGCCGATCGTCGGCGCGTCCAAGCCGCAGCACCTCCAGGACGCGGTGGCCGCCGTCGAACTGGAGCTGAGCGAGAAGGAGATCGAGGAACTCGAGCGGCCCTACACTCCGCACGAGATCAGCGGTCACTGAGACCGCGGCGTCCCGGCGGGCCGCGCGGCGCGTGCCACGCCCCGCCGGGTGCGCCGGCGACGGTGTCAACTGAGGGGAAACCAGGGGCGTTTGCGCAAGACCGTGTGATCCCTTGTTGCTCCGCGCTGACCTGTGCGAAGGTGTGGCCCAGTCGGCGCGCGAACGATGGGCCCGGAGGAAGACCAGCCGTGAAAGACCCAGGCCTGTCCCGTTCCCCCGAGCCGCCCCGTCCGTTCGATGCGACGGACCAGCAGCTGAGCACCGAACTGAGCAAATGGACCGGCGCCACACCCGCGCTCGGGCCCGTCGGCCAACTGCTCGACCGGCACTGGGAAGCGGCCTTCGCCTACGCCCGGATGTGCACCGACGGGCCGCACCCGGCGGGCATGCTGACCACCGCCTCCTTCACCCGGCTGTTCGGGCAGACGCTGCGTCAGGCCGGACCGACGGCCGCCTGGCGGCCCCAACTGCTGATCACCGTGCGGCGTATCGCCGCCGAGTGGGCCGCCGACCACCGGCGGGAGATGCTGCACCCCGAGCTCAGGGCCGCCGCCGCGGACGACCGGATCGCCGCCCGGCTGCTGCCGCCCGCCGACCGCCGCCTGATCTCCCAGGCCTTCCAGCGGCTGCCCCAGACGGCCCGCGCGCTGCTGTGGCACGCCGACGTCGAGGCCGAGCCCCCCGCGGTGCCGGCCCGGCTGCTCGGTATCGACGAGGAGGACGCGCGCGTCGGACTCCGGCGCGCCCGGGAGCGGCTGCGCGAGGAGTGCCTCCAGGCGCACCGCGACCTCGCCCCGGAACAGGACTGTCTGCGCTACTTCCGGCTGCTGGACGTGACCTGGCGGCGCGGCGGTGTCGACATCGACCCCGACCTGCGTGAGCACCTGGCCCGATGCGCCCACTGCCGGTACACCGCCGACCAGTTGGCGCGGTTCGACGACGGCCTCGGCACGGCGCTCGCCGAAGGCGTGCTCGGCTGGGGTGCGCGGGAGTACCGGGAGAGCCGTGCCGCCGGATCCGCACCACCCGCCGAGAACGGGCCGTCCACGCCCCCACCGTCCACGGCGTTCGCCGGCGGCGAGGACTTCACAGCCGCCCCGCCCGGAGCCGGGGCGTTCGGCCCGGCCGGCAGACCGGACGTGGGCACCTCGGGTGGCGGCGCCTTCGGCACCGTCCCGTCCGGCGGTCCCGTCCCGCGGCGACCGGTCAGGCCGGCGCCGTTCGACCGGGCCCGCCACAGGGCCCGGTCCGCCGGGGACGCGGATGTCCCGTCCGTCGCCTCGGGCGAGGGCGCGGAGCCGTCCGGTGGGCGTGCCTCGGTGCGGCCGGACGGGTTCGCGCTGTTCGACCGGGCCCGCCACAGAGCCCGGTCCGCCGGGGACGCGGATGTCCCGTCCGTCGCCTCGGGTGGGGGAGCGGAGCCGTCCGGTGGGCGTGCCTCGGTGCGGCCGGACGGGTTCGCGCTGTTCGACCGGGCCCGCCACAGAGCCCGGCCCGCCGGGGACGCGGATGTCCCGTCCGCTGCCTCGGGTGGGGGAGCGGAGCCGTCCGGTGGGCGTGCCTCGGTGCGGCAGGACGGGTTCGTGCTGTTCGACCGGGCCCGCCACAGAGCCCGGACCGCCACGGAGCGTTTCGTCCCGCCCGGCGCCTCCGGCGCGGAGTCCGCGTCCGCCCCTCGGGCCGGCGCCCGCCGGTCGGCGCACCGGGCCACCCGGCGGGCCGTCCGCCGGCGCACCCTCGCCATCGCCGTGGCGACGGTGAGCGGACTGGTCGTACTGCCCCTGGCCCTGTGGTCGGTGCTCGGTTCCGGCGACGACACCGCCGCGGACCCCGGCCGGCCGCCCTCCGGCACGCCCGGTCCCTCCTCGGGCACCGCGAGTCCCGGACCGGGCCCGGGATCCTCCTGGGCCGGTGCGGGCGGGACCGGCGGGACCACCTTGCGGGGGCGGCTGCAGAGCGTCGCTTCCGGGCTGTGCGTCGGCATCGTCGGCGGCGAGGCCGTCAAGGGCGCGGAGACCGAGCTGACGACCTGCTCCTCGGCGCCCGGTCAGCAGTGGGCGTACGAGACCGACGGCCTGCTGCGCAGCGGCGCCGCGCCCGGCCTGTGCCTGGACTCCCACCTCGGCTGGTCCGTCCAGCTGGCCCCGTGCACGGGTGCCTCCGCCCCGGGCGCTCGGAACGTGCGCTACGACTTTACGCTCCAGGGCACCCTCGTCCCGCGTTTCGACCAGGATTTGGCCCTGACGCCCGCCGCGACCGACGGCGCGGGCGCCCTCGTCCTCAAGACGCGCTCGCGGAGCGACACCCAGCGCTGGACGATCGGCCCCGCCGCGCCGGAGCTCCAGATGGACGTGGCCGACTGGGTCCCGGACGGCGGTGCGGCGGCGCACCGGACGGCCGGCCGCTGAGCGCTGTGGCCGCCGGGTCGCCCGACGCGCTCAGTGAGGCCGGGGCGGTCCCGGCGGCAGTGGCGGCGGCGGTGGGGGCTCCGAAGGCGGTGGAGGGGGCAGGGTCGTGAGATCCGGCGCCGCCTCCGGCCACACCAGCAGCACCGGACAGGGCGCGTGGTCGACGGCGAACCGTACGGCGGGCCCCAGGCTGTGCGGGCCCAGCCGCTCGCGGTCTCCGTCCCGCGCCAGCACCAGCAGATCGGCGTCCCCGGCCGCCGCCACCACCTCGCGTTCCACCCGCCCGGCCCGCTCCAGCCGCGTGCACGGCCGCCCGAGCCGGGCCGCGGCGGCCCGGAGCAGCTCGGCCCCCGAGGTGGCCTCCAGGTCCGCCAGCCGGTCGCCCGGATCCCGCTCGGGACGGCCCCGGCCGAGCAGCCCGGCGAACGCCCCGTGCGCCAGGCCGGGCACCTCCGGCCCGCTGACGTGCAGCAGCACCACGTCGGACGCGTCGGGCGCATGGGTGCGCACCGCGTCCACACAGGCGGGCCAGGTGCCCTCGACCAG
Source organism: Streptomyces sp. NPDC006393 (assembly GCF_040628575.1). Lineage (NCBI taxonomy): Bacteria > Bacillati > Actinomycetota > Actinomycetes > Kitasatosporales > Streptomycetaceae > Streptomyces > Streptomyces sp. NPDC006393. The sequence continues at coordinate 58,883 of NZ_JBEXZD010000029.1, read as the reverse complement.
CCAGGCGATCACGCGCATACGACGGCCTCCCTTCAGCCTTCCCGCCTGCCCGGCGTGCCGGGCCACTTCGACGGGAACTCACAGAATCCGCAGCGCCCCCCACAGTGCCACCACCGCGGGCACGAGCGCCGACGGCACGGCCAGCAGGCCGAGCCGGGTGAACTCCTTGAGGTCCACGCCGTGTTCGTGCTGGTGCACGATCCGCCGCCACAGCAGGGTCGCCAGCGACCCGGCGTAGGTCAGGTTCGGCCCGATGTTCACCCCGAGCAGCACGGCGAGCACCGCGCCCGGCCCGGCCGGCGCGGTCAGCGGCAGCAGGACCAGCACCGCCGGAAGGTTGTTGATCAGGTTGGCCAGTACGGCGGCCAGCGCGGCGATCCCGAGCAGCGCGGGCAGCCCCGTGCCGGCGGGCAGGACGTGCCCGAGCGCGTCGGCGAGCCCGTTGTCCACCACCGCGCGCACGACGACGCCCAGGGCCAGGACGAACGCCAGGAAGGCCGGTGCCGCGGCCCGGACCACGGTCGGCACGCCGGCCTTGCCGCGCGCCAGCGCGCGCCCGGCGAGCACCAGCGCACCCGCCAGCGCGGCCCACACCGGCTCGACGCCGAACGTGGACGTCACGACGAACCCGGCCAGGGTGCAGGCGACCGTGACCAGCGCGAACAGCGGCGGCTCGGGCGGTTCGCCGAAGGCGGGAGCGGGCGCCGCGGCGGCCAGGTCGCGGGCGAAGAAGCGGCGGAAGACCACATACTCGGCGCCGATCGCCACCAGCCAGGGCAGCGCCATCAGCGCGGCGAACCGGGTGAAGCTCAGTCCGCTCGCCGCGAACGCCAGCAGGTTGGTCAGATTGGAGACGGGCAGCAGCAGCGACGCCGTGTTCGACAGGTGCGTGCAGGCGTACACGTGCGGTTTGGGGCGCACGCCCGTCCGGGCGGCGGTGGCGAACACGACCGGGGTCAGCAGCACGATGGTGGCGTCCAGGCTGAGCACGGCGGTGATCGCCGACGCCAGCGCGAACACCGCCGTCAGCAGCCGTACCGGACGGCCCCCGGCCCAGCGTGCCGTCCAGGCCCCGCACGCCTGGAACAGCCCCTCGACATCGCAGAAGTGGGCGAGGACCAGGACGGCGGCCAGGAACCCGACCACCGGTCCCAGCCGCTCCGCCTCGGCGCGGGCGTGGTCCAGCGAGATCGCGCCGGTGGCGACGGCCAGGGCGGCGGCGGGGACGGCCATCACCGCCTCGGGCAGGCCGAGGGGGCGGATGACGGCCCAGGCGAGGACGGCGACGAGCAGGGCGACGGACAGGGCCTCTGCGAGCGGGGTGTTCAGGGCTCGTTCCTCCGGACGCGATCAACGGTGCCCGCACATCAAAGCAAACGGCCGCGGGGGATCCGGGCAGACGTGCGAGGACCGGTGTCCGTCAGGGTGCGGTGCCGGGGCTGAAGACCGTGAGAAACACCGACGAGGCGTTGCCGCCCACGGGAACCTTTCCGGCCGTCCAGGTCACCGTCAGGTGGTCGCGCTCGTCGGGCGGCGTCACGATCAGCGAGGCGGGCGTCGCCGTCCGCGCGCCGCTCACCTCGGGGTTGGAGAAGGTCAGGCCCGCCCAGGCGCTCGCGCCCGGCCGCAGCGTCACGGTGGTGGGCGTCCCCGACTCGCGCTTCGGGTCCGGGCCCAGCTGCCGGCCGGAGGCGTCCACGAAGGCGGCGCCCGGGTAGCCGTGCACCGTGCAGGTGCGGCCGGAGGTGTTGGTGAGGACGACCGGGAAGTTCTCCTGGCCGGCGCCCGGGTCGTTGCGGCCCACGGTCGCCTTCAGCTCCGAGGTGTGGCAGCGGGTGCCGTGGGCCGTGGTGCCGGTGCCCGAACCGGAGTCGCCGCCGGCCGAGGCCGAGGAGGAGCCCGGGTGCGTCGCGGTCCCGCCCGGGGCGGTGGCGGTGTCGCTCGGCGCGCTGCCCGGTGCGGTGCTCGTGGCGGGCGTGCCGGTCGTCGGGCCGCCGGTCGCGGGCGCGGCGGTGCCGGGCACCTTCTGCGGAGGACTCGCCGTACCGGTGCCGTTGCCGCAGGCGGTCAGCAGGCCCAGCACGGCGACCGAGCCCGCGAGCAGCGCCGTGCGGTGGCGGGAGGGGGAGGTGTACGCCATGTTCCACGCTCCTGGAGTTCGTCGCACGCGGTCGGGCGTGCGTCCGGCGCCTGGTGCGCCGACATGGTGTCCGATGCACGGTCGCGGCGGAAAGTTCGCGGTGTGCCGCGCATTTCCCCCGTGGACCCGACTCCTGCGCCGGGCACCTGATGCATTCCCGTTTCCGTGCCGGGTGGCGTTCACCCGTATGGGGGTCAGGTAGCCGCCGGACTCCCTATGGTGCCGGACTCCCTATGGTGCCGGAGACCCGCCGGACCCCTGCGGTGCGGGGGACCCGCGGGACCCCAGCGGTGAGGGGGACCCGCCGGACCACAGCGGGGGGATGTGCCGGGCTCCCCTGCGGTGCCGGGTGCCCCGCACGCCCGTCCGGCAGTCAGGTGACCCGCAGGGAGCGGAGGACGCGGTCGGTGGCGTCGCCGCCGCCGTGCTGACGGATCTGCACGTACACCTCGGGCTGCCGGGCGCCGGAGCCGGCCGGGACCAGGGCGGTCTCGGTGAGCCGGCCGCCGCCGGGGCAGCCGGTCCAGGTACGGATCCGGCCGTCCCAGCGCGGGCTGCTCCAGGCGCGGCTGCCGTCGTAGTGGCAGCCGGGGTGGTCCACGGCGTTCACCCGGGCCGTGACGTCGCCGTGCTCGCTCAGGCCGACGAACACGCCGCGCACGTCGGCGCCGAGGTCCTGCCACCGGGACAGGTCGTCGGCGACGGCGAGCCCCGGCTCGTGCCCGGCGGGCAGCCCCAGGGCGCGCGGGTCCCAGCCCGAGTCCCGCAGCTCCCGCCCCCAGCCGTCGGGCACCTCCACAGCGACCCGGCCGGTGGCGTCCGCGACCCGCACGCTCGAGGCCGGGGACGGCCACAGGGTCAGCGCCAGCGCCACACCCGCCGCGGCGACCACCGCCACCGCCGCCGCTGCCGCGACCCCCCTGCCGCGCCGGCGGGGCCGGACGCCGGACGGCCCGGCGGCGGCCAGCCGCTCCAGCTCCTCGGCGAACGCCTCCGCGCTGGGCCAGCGCCGCTCGCGCTCCGGTTCCAGCGCGCGCATCAGCGCCCGCGCCACGCCGGGGTCCACATCCGGCCGCAGCCGCTGAAGCGGCACGACCCTGCCCGGCGCGGCCGGGACGGTGCCCGTGACCAGCTGGTAGCCGACCGCGCCCAGGCTGTAGACGTCGGCCCGCGCGTCGATGCCCGCGCCCGGCTCGGCCTGCTCCGGCGGCCGGTACCCGGCCGAGCCCGCGGCCAGCGTCAGCCCCGAGGCCTCCGCCAGGCTCTTGGCGAGCCCGAGGTCGGCGAGCAGCACCCGCCGGGTGCCGTCCGGCGCCGTGCGCAGCAGGATGTTGCTCGGCTTGACGTCCCGGTGCACGACGCCGGCCTCGTGCAGGGCCTGCGCGCCGCGGGCGGCGAGCGCGGTCAGCCGCAGCGCCTCCGGCACGGGCGGCGGATCCGCGGCGAGCAGGTCGGCGAGGGTGCCGCCGTCGGCGTACTCCATGACGAAGTAGGGTCTGCCGTCGGGCAGTCCACCGATGTCGTGGACCTGCGCCACCAGCGGCGAGCCCGCCTTGCGCAGCAGCCGCGCCTCGGACAGGAACCGCTCCCGCACGTCGAGGCGGTGCGACCAGTTCTCGGCGAGGACCTTGACGGCCACCGGGGCCTGGAGCTCGTCGTCGTGGGCCAGCCACACCGTGCCGAAGGCCCCGGTGCCCAGGCGTCGTTCGACCCGGTAGCGGCCGATCCGCTCGACGGAGTGCATGCGACTATCATGCCTGCCCTGAGATCGACTCCAAGGGGGCCTGCCGTGCCGGACCCGGCGGTGACCGACGACCTCGCCCGGCGCGCCGCCGCGGGCGATGCCACGGCGCTGGAGGAACTGCTTCAGGAGATCCGTCCCGAGGTGCTGCGGCGCTGCGGACGCTTCCTGCCCTGCCGGGAGGACGCGGAGGAGGCCGCACAGGACGTCCTGCTCCAGGTCGCGCGGCGGATCTCCACGTTCCAGGGCCGCAGCCGCTTCTCCACATGGCTCTACACGGTCGTCGCCAACTGCTGTCGCCAGAAGTACCGGGAGCTGAAGCGGCGCGCCGCGGAGCAGCCCGCCCCGATCGAGCCCGCGCAGTTCGCCGACCCGCGCACCACCAGCGTCATCGCGGGCTCCCGCGTCGATCTCCTGGAGGCGCTGGACCGGCTGGAGCGGGAGCATCCGCACCTGGTGGCGCCGCTGGTGTACCGGGACATCTGCCAGCTGGAGTACGTGGAGGCCGCCGAGCGGGCCGGTGTGCCGCTGGGCACGTTCAAGTCGCGGCTGCACGAGGCGCGCCGCCAGGTCAGGCCCTGGCTGACCGGCGCGCCGTGAGCGCGAGTGAGCCCCTCACACCCCAGTGAGCCCTCACTCCTCCTCCAGCAGGCTCAGCTCCGCCCAGATGGTCTTGCCCTCGGCGGTGTGCCTGCTGCCCCACCGCTGGGTGAGCTGGGCGACCAGCAGCAGTCCGCGGCCGCCCTCGTCCCAGGTCCGGGCGCGGCGCAGGTGCGGGGCGGTGCTGCTGGTGTCGGACACCTCGCAGATCAGATGGGCGTCGTCGTGGATCAGACGCAGCCGTATGGGCGGGGTCCCGTACCGGATGGCGTTGGTGACCAGCTCGCTGACCACCAGTTCCGTGGTGAACGCCGCCAGGCTCAGACGCCAGTCGTCGAGCTGGTCGAGGACCTGCTTGCGGATCGGGGCCACCAGCGAGGGATCGGCGGGAATGTCCCAGGTGGACACCTGGGAGGCGGGCAGTCCACGGGTGCGGGCGAGCAGCAGGGCCACGTCGTCGGCGAAGCCGCCCGTCGGCACCACCGAGTGCAGCACGCGGTCGCAGGCCGCGTCCAGCGAGCCCGCACGCTCGGCCAGCGCCTCGCACAGCAGCCGGTGACCGGCGTCGGCGTCGCGCGCGCGGTTCTCGATCAGCCCGTCGGTGTAGAAGGCGAGCACACTGCCCTCGCGCAGGTCGAGCTCGGCCGACTCGAACGGCAGTCCGCCCAGGCCCAGCGGCGGACCCGGCGGCAGCTCGATCCGGCGCGGCGGGCCGTCGGGCGGGAGCAGCACGGGGGAGGGGTGTCCGGCGCGGGCGAGGACGCAGCGCCGTGAGACGGGGTCGTACACCGCGTACAGGCAGCTCGCGCCGACCTCGGCGGGGCGGCCCTCGCCCTCGGCGTCCGCCTCGCCCGACATCCGGGCGACGACGTCGTCGAGGTGGGTGAGCAGCTCGTCGGGGGCGAGGTCGATGTCGGCGAGGGTGCGCACGGCGGTGCGCAGCCGGCCCATGGTGGCCGAGGCCCGCACGCCGTGCCCGAGGACGTCCCCGACGACCAGCGCGACCCGCATCCCGGACAGCGGGATCACGTCGAACCAGTCGCCGCCCACCCCGGCGCCCGCCGCCGGAAGGTAGCGGGAGGCCGCCCGCACGGCGGCCGTGCGCGGCAGGGTGCGCGGCAGCAGGCTGCGCTGAAGGGCGAGGGCGGTCTCCCGCTCGCGCGAGTAGCGGCGGGCGTTGTCGATGCAGACGGCGGCCCGCGCCGTGACCTCCTCGGCCAGCAGCACGTCGTCCGGCATGAAGGCGGCGGGCTGGTCGAACCGGGTGAAGACGGCCACCCCGAGGGTCACACCCCGGGCGCGGATCGGCACGGACATGACGGCGTGGATGCCGAGCCGCTCCACGCGCCGGCCGAGCTCCGGATGCCAGGCGAGCCATTTCCCCAGGTCGCCCGAGGCCTTGGCGACGACGATCGGCTGCCCCGACAGCAGGGACGCGCCCTGGGGCGAGGCCGCCGGGTAGACCTCGCACTGCCCGGCCGGGATCACCGGGTCGGGGTCGCCCGGCCGTACGGAGCGGTGGGCGACGCGGCGCAGGGCGGCCGGCACGGTGAGCGGCCCGATGGGCAGTTCGCCGCCGTCCTCGGGCGGGTCCACCAGGTCGACGCTGACGAAGTCGGCGAGGGCCGGGACGCAGACGTCGGCGAGTTCCTGAGCCGTCACGGTGACGTCCAGGGTGGTGCCGATGCGCACGCTGGCCTCGTTGACCAGTTGCAGCCGCTCCCGCGCCCGGTACTGCTCGGTGAAGTCGTGGGCGGCGACGCACACCCCGCGCACCCGTCCCTCGTCGTCGGTGATCGGGGAGATCCGGGCCAGCCACGCGTGCCTGCGGCCGTCGCCGCCCATCGGGATGTACGACTGCACGTCCTGTTCCCGGCCGGTTCTGAGCACCCGGAGCATGCGCGCCTCGATGTCCGCGCTCTGCGGCCGCCCGCCGATCTCGGACGGGCGCAGGCCCCGCGGCGGCTCCTTGGGGACGCCGAGCGCCTCGGCCATGGCGTCGTTCATCGAGTGCAGGCGCAGCCGCTCGTCGTAGATCGCGACCGCACAGGGGGACTGGGTGAGCAGCACCCGGTCCAGCGGGGCGTCGTCCTGGGCCGGGGGAGGGCCACCCCGCACCGGCGTGACCAGGAGCCAGTCGCCGTCCTCCTCCGGGCGACGGCGGTGCGCAAGGACCCAGACGGAGACGGTGTGCCCGTCGCGGTGGCGCAGGGCGACTGTGCCGCCGGAGCGGTCGTCCCCGGGGAGGGCGAGGCGCGCGCCGCCCGCGAGCAGGGTCGCGGCGGGCTTGGACACGACCTCTTCCGGCGCCCAGCCGAGCAGTCGGCGCGCGCCCTCGTTCCACTCGACGAGGACGCCGTGCGCGTCGACGACCGCCCGTGCCGTGGCGGCCTCGTCGAACGGATACGCCGGACTCATCGTCGCCACTCCATCGCGCACACTCACGGTGATCAGGTGTGTCACTCGCGTTCCAGCCTAGTGCGTACCGGCTCCGCGTGGTCGGGCGACCCCGGCCGGAACGGGCGGGGGCCGCCTGCCGGGTGCCCGGGGAGCGCGCGATGGGTGCGCGTTGAGTGCGCGGCGAGCGCACAAGCGCTTTCCACACCCCTTGACGAGCGCATGTGCCGTCACGTCAGAATCTGTTCGTTCACGAGCAATTCTGAGTGCTTCTGAGTCCCGTGTGGGGAATGAAGGAGAGCCGCCATGACGGTCACGCGCAGATCGGTCCTGATCGCCGGTACGGCGGCCCCGGCCGCGGGAGGGCTGCTGGGCGGTCCCGCCGCCCTCGGCGCCCACGCCGCGGACACCGCGGGACACATCCCCGGGCGCCGCACCGTGGCCCTGCGCGACGGCTGGCGCTTCGCGCTGGTCGACCCGGACGGCAGCACCGACGACCCCACCGGCGCCTACGCCGACGCCGCCGCCCCCGGCTTCGACGACTCCGCCTGGCGCCAGGTGGCCGTCCCGCACGACTGGAGCATCGAGCAGACGCCCACCACCGAGCACTCCACCACCGGCGGCACCGGCTTCCTCCCCGGCGGCCTCGGCTGGTACCGCCTCGCGCTCACCCTGCCGGCCGCCTGCACCGGCAAGCGGATCTCGATCGAGTTCGACGGCGTCTACATGGACTCCCACGTCTACTGCAACGGCACCGAGGCCGGCCGTCACCCCTACGGCTACACCGGTTTCGCCTTCGACCTCACCGACCTGCTGCACACCGACGGCACGACCGAGAACGTCATCGCGGTCCAGGTGCGCAACCGGCTCCCCAGCAGCCGCTGGTACTCCGGCAGCGGCATCTACCGCGAGGCCCGCCTGGTGATCACCGAGCCGGTGCACGTGGCCCGCTGGGGCACGTACGTCACCACGCCGGAGGTCACCGCCGAGCGGGCGGTGGTCCGGGTGCGCACCTCGGTGGCCAACGACTCCGGCGCGCCCGCCGAGGTGGAGGTCGCCTCCAGCGTCGTCGACCCCGACGGCCGCACCGTCGCCCGGACCGCCTCCACGGTCACGGCCGGCCCGCAGGGCGGCACCGAGACCCACGAACTGCCGGTCACCCGCCCCCGGCTGTGGGATTTCACCACCCCGCACCACCGCTACACGCTCCGCACCGAACTGCGCGTAGGCGGCAGGACCGTGGACACCCACGACACCGGCTTCGGCATCCGCACCGTCCGCTTCGACCCGGACGAGGGCTTCTTCCTCAACGGCACCCACGCCAAGATCAAGGGCGTCGACCTGCACCACGACCAGGGCGCGCTCGGCGCCGCGGTCAGCGTCGACGCCGTGCGCCGGCAGATGACCATCATGAAGTCGATGGGGGTCAACGCCTTCCGCACCTCCCACAACCCGCCCTCCCCGCAGATGATCCAGGTCTGCGAGGAACTCGGCATCGTGATGATGGTGGAGGCCTTCGACTGCTGGCGCACCGGCAAGACGACGTACGACTACGGCCGGTTCTTCGACGAGTGGTGCGAGAAGGACGCCACCGAGATGGTGCTCGCCGCCCGCAACTCGCCCGCCGTCGTCCTGTGGTCCATCGGCAACGAGATCCCCGACTCGACCTCCACCGCGGGACTCGCCATGGCCGACCGGATCATCGCCGCCGTCAGGGCCGCCGACGACACCCGCCCGCTCGTCATCGGCTCCGACAAGTACCGCGGCCTGCCGAAGAAGGGCTCCGCGGCCGACCTGATGCTCGCCAAGCTCGACGGGCTGGGCCTGAACTACAACACCGCCAAGTCCGTCGACGCCCTGCACGCCGCCTACCCGCACCTGTTCCTGTTCGAGTCCGAGTCGTCCTCGGAGACCTCCACGCGCGGCGCCTACCAGGAGCCGGAGCACCTGAACACGGGCGAGAACCACACCCCGGGCCGGCGGGAGACCTCCTCGTACGACAACAACCTCGCCTCCTGGACCATGAGCGGCGAGTACGGCCTCAAGAAGGACCGCGACCGCCCGTGGTTCGCCGGGCAGTTCCTGTGGTCGGGCATCGACTACATCGGGGAGCCCACGCCGTACAACGTGTTCCCGGTGAAGGCGTCCTTCTTCGGCGCCGTCGACACCGCCGGCTTCCCCAAGGACATGTACCACCTGTTCCGGAGCCAGTGGACGGCCGAACCCATGGTCCACCTGGTGCCCATGACCTGGAACCACGAGGAGGGCGACGTCGTCGAGGTCTGGGCCTACGCCAACGTCGAGTCGGTCGAGCTGTTCCTCGACGGAGAGTCCCTGGGCATACGGACGTTCGACGTGAAGAGGACCACCGACGGCCGCGCCTACCTGGAGACCACCGAGGCCCCCGGCGACGACAAGACCTTCACCGACGGGCCCTACCCCGGCAGTTACACGAGCCCCAACGGCAGCGCCGGCAAGCTCCATCTGACCTGGAAGGTGCCGTACCGGCCGGGTGAGCTGAAGGCGGTGGCCCGGCGGGACGGCAAGGTGGTGGCCACCGACGTCCTGCGTACCGCCGGCGCGCCGCACGCGGTGCGGCTCACGCCCGACCGCCGCTCGCTCGCGGCGGACGGCCGGTCACTGGTCTTCGTCACGGCCGACGTCGTCGACGCCCACGGCGTGATCGTGCCCGACGCGCAGCACCTGATCTCCTTCGACGTGCGGGGCGGCTCGCTCGCCGGTGTCGACAACGGACGGCAGGAGAGCGCCGAGCGCTACCAGGCGAGCACCCGCACCGCCTTCCACGGCAAGGCGCTCGCGATCGTCCGCTCCGGCACGAAGGCGGGCACGCTGCGGGTGACCGCCCGCGCCGACGGCCTGCGCACCGGCACGGCGACGGTACGCACCACAGCGGCCGGCCCGGCCGCGACCACGCCGCCCGCCGGCTTCGCGCCGGACCTGCCGGCCCCGCCCGCCCTCCCGTACGCGGACGCGAGCTACTCCGGCCGCCCCGACACGCTGCCCGCCGCCATGCTCGACGGCGACCCGGCCACCGGCTGGTCCAACGCCTTCAGCAAGGCGGCCACCGCCCTGCTGCCCGCCTTCTCCGGGGCCCGCCCGAAGGACTGGGTGTCCCTGGACTGGGGCCGGACCCGCACCGTCGACCGCGTCACCGTCTCCTTCACCGTGGACGCCACGCACAGCCTCCCGGCCGCGGTCGAGGTGGCGGTCTTCCGCGACGGCGCCTGGACACCGGTGCGCGGTGCGCGCACCGCCTGGGCCGACACCTCCGACGCCCCCACCGTGATCACCTTCGACGCGGTGCGCGGCTCCCGGATCCGGCTCACCCTGACCAGCAGCCGCCCCGGACAGGCGCAGGGGGCGGTCCGCATCAGCAAGCTGGAGGCGTAGCGGCGTCAGTGGCGTCCGTGGCGTCCTCCGTGTCGTCGGGCCGCACGTGCCGCAGTTTGTCGGGGTTGGTGACGATGTAGACCCCGGACACCTGGTCGCCCTCGGGTGTGAGGTCCATGACCATCACCGCGAAGGGGGCGTCGCCCTGGAACAGCACCGCCGCGTCGTCGCCGTTGACGCGGCGGTGGCGGATCTCCAGCTCACGCGGAGTTCGCTGGGCGGCGTAGGAGGTGAGGAGACGGACGGCCTTGTCGCGCCCGTGCACCGGGCGGAGGCCGGCCTGCCGGCGCAGGCCGCCGCCGTCCGTCCACACCGTCACGTCCGGGGCGAGGATCTCCATCAGGGCGGCGATGTCCCCGCCGAGCGCGGCCCGCACGAACCGCTCGGTCGCCTCCCGCCGCACCCGCGGATGCGCCGGGTAGCGCGGGCGCCGGGCGTGCACATGGGCTCGAGCCCGGTGCGCGAGCTGGCGCACGGCGGCCGGCGTACGGCCGATGATCCCGGCGATCTCCCGGTGCGGGTACCCGAACACCTCGCCCAGCACGAACACCGCGCGCTCCAGCGGGGTCAGCGACTCCAGGACCACGAGCATCGCCATGGACACCGACTCGGCCCGCAGCGCCGGATCGCCGGCGTCCGAGGCCTGGTCCTCGACCAGCGGCTCGGGCAGCCACGGGCCGACGTACGTCTCACGGCGGCGGCTGATCGCGGCACGCCGCGCCAGCGCGTGGTTCACCGCGATCCGCACCAGGTACGCGCGCGGGTTGGCGACCCGCTCCACCGGGGCGCCGGTGCCCCGGGCGGTCCACGACAGCCAGGTCTCCTGGAGGACGTCCTCGGTGTCGGCGACGCTGCCGAGCATGGTGTAGACGACGCCGAACAGCAGCTCCCGGTGAGCGAGGAAGAGCTCGGTCGCCCGCTGCCGCGGGTCCTCGACGGATGTCTCCTCGGGGGTGTCCCCGGCGGGCGCGGGGGTGCTGTCGGACATGTGTGGGCCTCCCGGTGACGTGCTCACCACTGTGAGGAGGGTGAGGGGCCGGGGTGTGACACGGCACGGGTGAATGTGACATGAGTCACACATGGCTGGGTGTCCGGAGCGTGCACCCGCCGGGCCGTCCACCTGCCCGTGCGGCAGCCTTGCGTGTCCTGCTCGGCGGTACCGTCCCCTCACCCCTGTGACCTGCGGATATTTACGTGCAAGTACCCGAGCGGTACCGTATTGGTCATGCCAGCGCTCAATGTGGAGTTCAGCGACCGCGAGCTAGAGGACCTGCGGCAGATCGCCAAGGAACGCGGTACGTCGATGAAGGCGCTCGTGCGGGAGGCCGCCGCCGCCGACATAGCCAGGCACCGGGCCCTCCAGGAGGGTGCCGAGGCCTTCCGCCGGTTCTTCGCCGCCCACGCCGACGAGTTCGCCGCCGCCTTCCCCGACGACGAGCCGCCCACCAAGGGAGAGGGACGGGCCGCCTGACCGATGAGCCCCGTCATCCATATCGACGTGCCCTGGCTGCTCCAGCGCCATGAGGAAGTGCTGCCGGACCAGCCCACGGTCAACGACTTCTCGGCCCTGGTGGCCGCAGTGGCCCGCCATCGGGTGGACCCGCCGCGCCTGGGCGTGGACTCCGACCCCGCCTGGCGTGCCGCCGCGCTGCTGCACACCCTCGCCCTGCTCAAGCCCCTGCCCTCCGCCAACGCCCGCTTCGCCTGCGCGACGGCCGTGGCCTACATGTTCGTCAGCGGCGTGGGCATCGACCCGCCCTACGGCGCGCTCGTCGACCTCGCCCGCGATCTGATGAACGGCAAGACCGACGTCTACGGTGCCGCCGACCGGCTGCGCTCCTGGGAGATCTGACGGCGCGACCGCCCGCGTCATGCCCTCGGTCACCGTGGGGCCGCCCCCGGGCCGCCGACCGAGGGCGGGAGAAACGGGGTCGGCGGCCGTCGCGCGCAGGAGAGCCGCCGTCCTGCGCGGGGCCCCGGGCGACGGGGCCTGTTCCGAGGAGCCGACTCCAGTGCACCGCCCGGACGGCCGCGCCGGGAGCGTGCGCGGCCCGCCGATGCGTGCGCGTCCTTCACACGGGGGCGTGTCTTTCACACAGGCTCGCCTCGTTCACACGCCGGCGCGTCCTTCCCGCAGCGGCGCGGCCATCCTGCACGGCGCACGAACCGCACCGGCACCACCGGACGTCCCGGGCCCTCCCGTGCAGGCGACGGTCAGGCGGTGTCCTCCACCAGATCGGCGGCGCCGACGGTGGCCGGGCCGGCGTGCCCTGACAGGGCCAGAGTGAGGTCGAACTCCGCCAGCAGACAGCGGATCACGTGCTCCACGCCCGCCTGACCGTCCAGGCCGAGACCGTAGGCGTACGGCCGGCCCAGCAGCACCGCCCGGGCGCCCAGTGCGAGCGCCTTGAAGACGTCGTCGCCGGTGCGCACACCGCTGTCGAACAGTACGGTCAGCCGGTCACCGACCGCGTCCACCACCCCCGGCAGCGCGTCGGCGGCGGCGATGGAACCGGCCACCTGGCGGCCGCCGTGGTTGGACACCACCACGCCGTCCATCCCGGCCTGGGCCGCGCGGCGGGCGTCGTCCGGGTGCAGGACACCCTTCAGGACGATGGGGCCGTCCCAGTTCTCCCGCAGGAACGCCAGATCCGGCCAGGTCTTGCCGGGGTCGGCGAACATGCCGACGAAGTGCAGCACCGCCGCGTTCGGGTCCTCGTGCACCGGCTTGGCCAGGCCCGCGAGGAAGGCCGGATCGGAGAAGTAGTTGGCGGTGCCCACCCCGTGCAGGAAGGGCAGGTAGGCCTGGTCCAGGTCCCGGGGCCGCCACGCCAGCAGCGGGGTGTCCAGGGTGACCACCAGGACGGTGAACCCGGACGCCTTGGCCCGCTGGAGAAAACTCCGCGTCACCTCGCGATCCTTGGCCCAGTACAGCTGGAACCAGCGCTCGGCGTCCCCCATCGCCTCGGCGACCTGCTCCATGGGGGTGCTGGAGGCCGACGACAGGATGAACGGCACACCCTGCGCCGCGGCGGCCCGCGCGGCCGCCGGCTCCGCGTCCGGATGCATGATCGACAGCACCCCGACCGGCGCCAGGGCCAGCGGTGCGGGCAGCGTGCGGCCCAGCACCTCGACCGACAGATCGCGCTCGTGCACGTCCCGCAGCATCCGCGGGACGATCCGGCGCCGGTCCAGGGCCGCCCGGTTGGCGCGGGCCGTACTGCCGTTGCCCGCGCTCCCCGCCACGTAGCCCACCGGGCCCGGGCCGAGCCGCTGCTCCGTCAGCTCCTCCAGCCGGGTCAGATCGGTGGGCAGTCGCGGTACCGCGCCCGTCATCCCGTTCAGATAGATCTCGTACTGGAAGTCCGCCCAGTGCTTCGCCATCCGTGCCCTCCCGCGTCCCGCCACCGGTCCGGTCCTGCGCTGCACGCCGACCATACTGGCCGGTAGGCGCGGGCCGGCAGCCGGGGGAGGCCCGCGGGCCGCCTCCGTCCGGGCCTCGCGGGTGCGCTCCCGGATGTCCGGGAACTCCTGGAAGATGAACACAAGGGGTCGCGCAGGGGTCTGTCCGGAGCGGAAGCGGAGTGTTTCAGGCCGATTGACGAACGCAGGGAATTCGGCCAACCGGCCGGATTCCGTGATCGGCGGGCCCGTGGTTCGGGGGTTGGAACGTTCGAATTCCGTGACTTCGCGCCACTGATTCAATACGCAAGGTTACTGAAACACGTGGGTCCGATTGGGAGTTCGGCGGCGGACTCGGCAGACTCCCGCTCGCCGGTCCGGCTCCCGTCCGAGTCGGACACGGCGTCTCTCATCGAAACCTGCGGAAGGAAGCACACAATGCGGAACACCGCGCGCTGGGCCGCCACCCTCGGCCTGACGGCCACCGCCGTCTGCGGACCCCTCACCGGGGCCGCCCTCGCCACCCCGGCCGGCGCCACTGCCTCCCTGTACGCGCCGTCGGCCCTGGTGCTCACCGTGGGCCACGGGGACAGCGCCGCCACCGCGACGCCGGAACGTGCGGTCACCCTCGCCTGCGCCCCCTCGGCCTCCGGCACGCACCCGGCGGCCGTCGAGGCGTGCGCCGAACTGCGCGGCGCGAGCGGCGACTTCGACGCCCTGACGGCGGGCGGTGACGCGCTGTGCACCAAGGAGTACAACCCCGTGGTGGTCACCGCCGCCGGCGTCTGGCAGGGCAAGCGTGTCTCCTACGAGCGCACCTTCGCCAACGAGTGCGTGAAGAACGCTTCGGTCACCAGCGTCTTCGCGTTCTGACAGACCGGGATCGCGCGGTCCCCGCGCAGCGCTGAAGGGTCCCGTGACTGGGGAGTGCGGGCCCCGGCGCGGGGATCCGCGGCGATCTCGCACCAGGGGCCGGACGGGCGGAGTGGGGCCGCCCGCCGGCCCCTGGCATCTTCGGGACGGAACGTCGCGAGTGTGCTACGCCCGCTCGCGGTGGCTGGTGTCGCACCAGGGCCAGCGGCGGCTGCGGCGGCAGGTGCACAGCGCGACCCGGAACCGGTCGGAGCGGACCGTGGTGCCGTCCTCCAGCTCCACCTCGACCGGGCCCTCGACGAGGATCGGACCGCACCGCTGCATCGTCACCCGGCGAGGCGGGCGGGAGCGCCGCTCACCTCGCGGGGCCTCAGAGGGGACGTTCGGCACGGATGACCACCAGCTCTTCCTTCGCGTCGGCCGCGCCCAGCAGGCCCCGCTCCCGCAGCCATCCCTGCCGGGAGCGCAGCACCGGGCCGAACGCGATCCAGCGACGGCTCACCACGGCGGCCTTCAGGCCGGCCGCGCGCAGCAGCCACAGGCTGCGGCCGGGGCCGCTCAGCGCGGACTGGACGAGCAGCAGCACACCGCCGGGCCGCAGGAGTTCGGGTCCGTCCCGGCAGATCCTGTCCAGCACGAGACGCCCGTCGTCTCCGGCGTCCCAGGAGCGGGACCTGCCGTGGGGTGCGCGCCGGGCGCCGGGGGCCGGCACGTACGGCGGATTGGCGAGGACCATGTCGAAGGACAGCCCCCGCACCGGACCGAAGAGATTCCCCCTGAGGGTGCGGATGCGGACCCTCGCCCGCCAGGCGTTGAGGCGGGCCGTCCACACCGCCCGCCAGGACACGTCCACCGCGGTCACCTCGGCTCCCCGCCGCGCGGCCGCCAGCGCCAGCGCGCCGCTCCCGGTGCCCACGTCCAGGACCTGGGCGCCCGGCCGGAACGGCTCACCGGACAGAACCTCGGCCAGCAGCGCGGTGTCGTCCTGCGGGGCGTAGACACCGGGAAGCACCAGTTCACTCACGTCCCGCGAATACCCCGGGACTCAAGAGATATGGGCTCATTCACGAGAAATGAGCGACATGTTCCATCTGTGTGTCGAGCGCGACGCGCAGCGACGACCGGCCCGCCCGCCAGTCGGCGAGCAGCCGGCCGCCGAAGCGGTCCTCCAGGTGTCCCGTCGCATCGATACCGAAGGTGACGTCCGGTGCCAGCTGCGGTTCCTCCTCGAGCAGCCCGGCGATCACCTCGTGGCGTACGACCTGCTCGTGCACGGCGTCGGCCTCGACGTGCTCGGTGTAGAAGAACTCGGCGGCCGGACCCGCGCCCGTGCGGCGCATCGCCTCGGCCAGCCGCCGGGAGCCGGGGGAGGAGGTGATCTCGACCGCGGCGAAGTGGCCCACCAGGGCGCCGCGCAGCTCGCGGTGCAGACCGAACAGGGACATCAGGTTCACGGTGGCCAGGGCCTCGGCCGTGGCCGCGTCCAGATAGCGGCCGTACGTCGTCTCCAGGCCCAGGTCGGCCATCAGGTCGGCGAACAGCCGGGCGTGCACCCCCTCGGCCCGACCGCCCCCGTACTCGTCGAACTCCACCGCCGCCATGGCCGCCTTGGCCCGGCCCCACAGCCGCGGCAGCACCCAGGCGTGCGGGTCCGCCTCCTTGAGGTGGTACAGGGAGCGCTGGGCCGCGTACTCGCGCAGCTGCCACAGCTCGCCCTCGTCCCGCAGGTAGTGCGAGACACCCGTGCCCCGGACCGGCTCCACCAGCAGTTCGGCGAGGGCGTCGTCGAGGCGGTCGTGCCCGGGGGTGTCCGCGTACAGGGCGGTGAGGAAGCGCTGCTCCATCGCCGCCCGCACCCGCAGCAGATCGGGGTCCCACTCGCGGTCCGGGGCGACGTCCGCGAAGCCGCGGTAGTGCAGCTCGTAACACAGGTACAGGGCGAGCTGGAGGTCGTCACCGTACGCCCGCGCGCCGGCGACGTCCTCGGCGCGGGGCGGCGGTCCGGCGCCCCGCAGGTACGCCGTCACGGCCGCGGAGAGCGGTCCCCGGCACGGCGGCAGTGCGGGCCCTCGGTGATCGTGCTGCATGTGACGCGGGTACCCCGGGGATTCCCCGCCATCCACCGCCGTCCACCGTGCCGGGTGCGGTGTCTACCGCTCTCGGTCGTCCCCGGCTTCCGCCAAGGACTCCTCCTGGGCGCGCTCGTTCGGAGTGATCGCCTCCGCGGCCTCGCCCGCATGCCGCCGCTTCCGGGAGCCGTCGACGTCCGTCTCGGCGTCCTCGATCTCGTGCAGGATCTCACCGGCCGCGCTGTCGGAGCGGTCCTGACGCCGCCCGCCGTGGTGCTCACCCATGACGCTCTCGTCTCCCTTCCGCCGTCTCCTGCGCACCGTGCCGGTGCGCACGGGCCGGTGGGTACCCGCTGCGGGATCGTCCACGCCATGCCGGGCTGAGCGGCCCCCGGCAGGGCTCAGGCGAACCTGCCGGGCGGGCCTCACGCCAGCTGCCGCCGCACCAGCTCGTGCAGCCGGCCTCCGGTGTCCGCGAGCAGTTGGGCGGGCGTGCCCTGCTGGACGACCCGGCCGTCCTCCATGACGACGACCCGGTCCGCGTCCAGCACCGTGGACAGGCGGTGCGCGATGACGACGCGCGTGGCGTTGAGCTTGCGGGTGCTCTCGATCACCGTGCGCTGCGTGTCGTTGTCCAGGGCACTGGTCGCCTCGTCGAGGAAGAGGATCCGGGGACGCCGTACCAGCGCCTGGGCGATCATCAGGCGCTGCCGCTGGCCGCCGGAGACCGCCGAGCCGCCCGAGACGATGGTGTGCAGACCCATCGGCATCCGACTGATGTCCTCGGCCAGCCCCGCCATCTCCGCCGCCGCCATCGCCTCCTCGGGCGAGCACGGCTCGGTGCCCCGGATGACGTCCAGGATCGAGCCGGTGAAGGGCTGGGCGTGCTGGAGCACCACCCCGCACTGCCGGCGCACCGCCGACTGGTCGAGCGCCCCCAGGTCCTGGCCGTCGTACAGCACACTGCCCGACAGCGGCCGGTCGAAGCCGATCAGCAGCCGCAGCAGCGTCGACTTGCCGCAGCCGCTGGGCCCCACGATCGCCACGAACTCGCCCGGCCGTACCTGGAACGACACGTCGTCCAGGACCAGCGGACCGTCGTCGGCGTACCGGAACGACAGCCGCCGCGCCTCGATCGCCCCGGACAGCGGCCCCGGCCGGGTGCTCGCCGTGCGCACCTCCGGTGCGGCGTCGAGCACCGGCCGGATCTCCTCGAACAGCGGCAGCGCGGCCACCGCCGAGACGAACGCGCCGGTCAGCTGGGTGACCGAGGTCAGCAGCATCGTCACCGAGGTGTTGAAGGTCAGGAAGGCCGCCGCCGACATGGAGCCGCGCGCCGGACCGGCCAGCAGCATGAACATCAGCAGGGTGCACACCGGCAGGTACACGGCGCCCAGCACCGTGGTGAGGTTCTTGATCCGGCCCACCTTCTGCTGGAGTTCGCGGCTGTCCGCGAACCGTTCGGCCCAGGCCGCGTACGCGTAGTTCTCGGCCGCCGCCACCCGCAGCTTCGGCAGCCCGCGCAGGGTCTGGAAGGCCTGGTTGTTCAGCTTGTTGCTGAGCACCACCAGCCGGCGCTGCCAGCGCACCTGCCACAGCCCGAGGCCCAGGAACACGGCCGCGATCACCACGAGCATGCCGATCGCCGCCAGCGCCATCGACGCGCTGTACCAGAACAGCAGCGCCAGGTTCATGGCGCCGACGGTCACCGACTGGGCGACGACCGGACCGACCCCCGCCAGCAGCCTGCGGATGGCGCTGATGCCCATGGCGGCACTGGCCAGCTCACCGGTGGACCGCTCGGTGAAGAACTTCGTCGGCAGCCGCAGCAGCCGGTCCCACACGGCCGGCTGGAGGGTCGCCTCGATCCGCCCCTCCAGCCGCAGGACGGTCAGGTTCTCCAGCAGCATGAAGGCCGCCGCCACCAGACCGCTGACCATCACCGCCAGACACACCCGTGTGATCGGACCCTGCTCGGCCCGCGGCACGAACTCACCCAGCACCTTGCCGGTCGCGATCGGCACCAGCGCCCCGATCGCGACCGTCACCAGCCCGCTGACCAGCAGGTTCAGTAGGTCACCGCGGGTGCCGCGCAGACTGAAGCGGAGCAGCCCGACGGGGCCGAGCCCGCCCTCGGGCAGCGGCCGGTAGAACATCACCGCACGCGGTTCGAACTCCTCCGCGTTCGCCTTCTCGATCGGCGTCTCCCGCCCGGTCGCGGGGTGCACGGCGACGTAGCCGCCGCGCCGCCACAGCAGTGCGACCGGCGCGCCCGACAGCGCACGGTGGCCCAGCAGTGGGCCGACGTTCTCCCGCCACCAGCTGCCGTGCAGACGTACGGCCCTGGTGCGCACCCGCGAGGCCAGGGCGACCCGCTCCACCGGATCCAGCCGGTCGCCGCCGGTGCCGGGCTGCGGCGGAGCGGCGAGCCGGATCCCGGCGGTGCGCGCGACCAGCTCGCAGGCCGCGTACGTGGCGTCCGCGTCCGCGGCCGTGACGCGCTTGCCCGAGGACCGGCCGATGGAGGCCAGCAGGGTCCGGTCGGCCTGGGCGCGGACCGCCTCACCGGCCTTGATGCCCGCCGCCGTCCGGGTCTCGTGGGTGCGCTCCAGCTCCTCGATCCAGCGGTCCAGCGAGGTCAGCAGCCGGTACTGCTGGTCCACCATGGACTGCCACAGGGCCGGATCCATCAGCAGGTCGGCCGCCGCCTCGGCGCCGTACAGCGCCCCGTACTGCACGCTGCCCGGCGGCACCTGCATCCAGAACACGTCGTCGTCCGCGGGCGCCGCCGACCGGTCCTCGGCCATCGGGGCCTGGAAGAGGACGGACAGGCTGCGGCCCACGCCCAGCGCGAGCGCGTACTCCAGCGGGCTGGTCGTGGGCGGCACGTACTGGGGGTTGCCGTACTCGTCGTACGACCAGGTCTGGGTGGCGGCCGGCTGGTACAGCTCGCGCAGCCCGATGCGGTGCACCACGCAGTCCCTGAGCGGGCGCGCCACCAGGGTGTGCCGGGGGCCCGCGACCGGCCCGAGGAGCAGCGAGCCCGCCTCCAGCCGGCCCAGGTGGTGCCAGTGGCCCTGCTGCGCCGCGTCCACCGCGAACAGGTCCACCGCGCCGGACGCGACCAGCCACAGCACCTGCGGCCCTTCCAGGTCGAGCCGGTTCAGGCCGGTGCAGTCCACCGGCGTGCCCAGGGACGCGAGCGCCCCGAGGACGAAATCGCCTTCGCCGACGGCCGTCATCTCACCGCTCCCTGACCAGTGCCGCGTACGCGCCGCCGCGCGCCACCAGCTCCTCGTGCCGTCCGCGTTCGACGACCGTGCCGTGCTGGAGCACCACGATCTCGTCGCTGTCGCGCACGGTGGACAGCCGGTGCGCGATCACCACGCAGGCGCAGCCGCGCCGCCGCAGATTGTCCATGACCACCTGCTCGGTCTCGGCGTCCAGCGCGCTCGTCACCTCGTCCAGCACGAGGATGCTGGGCCGGCGCACCAGCGCCCGCGCGATCTCCAGGCGCTGGCGCTGCCCGCCGGAGAAGTTCCGGCCGTCCTGCTCGACCCGGCTGTGGATGCCGCCGGGGCGGCGCACCACCACGTCGTACAGGGCGGCGTCGCGCAGCGCCTCCACCACGGCGTCGTCCGGGATCGACGGATCCCACAGGGCCACGTTGTCGCGGACGGTGCCCTCGAAGAGGAACACGTCCTGGTCGACGAAGGACACGGAGGCGGCCAGGGCGCCCCGGGGAATGTCCTCCAGCCGCTGCCCGTCGATGCGGATCACACCCTCCCACGGCGTGTACAGACCCGAGATCAGCCGCGACACCGTCGACTTGCCGCTGCCCGAACCGCCCACCAGCGCCACCTGCTGCCCCGGACCGACGGCCAGGTCGAAGCCCGTCAGCAGCGGCTTGTCCAGCGGGCTGTAGCCGAAGGAGATGTTCTGCAACTCCACATGGCCGTGCAGCCGGCGGGTGGAGTCGCCGCCGCCGGGACGGGCGTAGAGCGGGTCCGTGCGGAAGTTCTCCACGTCCTTGAGGCGGGCCACGTCGGCCGCGAAGTCCTGGATGCGGCCCGCGACACCGTTGAGGCGGGTCAGCGGCGCGGTGAACCGGGTCACCAGCGCCTGGAACGCGACCAGCAGACCGACCGAGATGTGTCCCTCGATCGCCCGCATGCCGCCGATCCACAGGATCAGCGCGCTGTTCAGCGTGGCCAGCGTCGGCGCGACCACGCCCAGCCAGGCGCTCGGCACCCCCAGCCGCTGCTGCTCCTCCAGCGTGGTGGCGTGCTGCCCGGCCCAGGTGCGGAAGTAGCCGTCCTCACCGCCGGTCGCCTTCATGGTCTCGATCAGCTGAAGGCCGGTGTAGGCGGTGTTCGTCAGCCGCGCCGTGTCCGCCCGCAGCTTCGCCGTACGGGTCGCGCGCAGCCGTACGACCACCCGCATCGCCACGATGTTCAGCAGCGCCACACCGATGCCGACGAAGGTCAGCTGCGGGTCGTAGGTGTAGAGGAGCACCGCGTACAGCACCACGACCACCGCGTCCACGCCCGCCGCCGCCAGGTCGCGCGCCAGCGTCTCGGCGACCTGGTCGTTGGACTGCAGGCGTTGCACCAGGTCGGCCGGGCTGCGCTGGGCGAAGAACGTGACCGGCAGCCGCAGCAGATGGCGCAGGAAGCGGGCCCCGGCGAGGGTGGAGGAGATCACCCGGCCGTGCAGCAGATTGGCCTGCTGGAGCCAGGTCAGCACGACGGTGAGCAGGACGCACGCGCCCATCGACGCGAACAGCACGCCCAGCAGCGACGTCTGCCCGCCGATGAGGTAGGTGTCGATGTAGGTGCGGCTGAGCGCGGGCACCGCCGCGCCGACCGCGACCAGCAGCAGGCTCGCCAGCATCGCCGCCGGCAGCGCGCCCGCGGTGCCGCGCAGCCGGGCCGGCATGGCACCAAGGATCCCGGGCCTGCGCCCGCCCCGGGTGAAGCCCTCGCCCGGCTCCAGCACCAGCACCACACCGGTGAAGCTGGTGTCGAAGTCCTCCATGGGGACGAAACGCCGGCCCTTGGCGGGGTCGTTGACGAACACGCCGCGCCGGCCCAGGCGGCGGCCCATGCCGTCGTAGACGACGTAGTGGTTGAACTCCCAGAACAGGATGGCCGGCGCCTGCACCTCGGCGAGGGCGGCGGTGTCCATCTGCATGCCCTTGGCCGTCAGGCCGTAACTCCGCGCCGCCTTCAGCAGGTTGCTGGCGCGCGAGCCGTCGCGGGAGACACCGCAGGCGATGCGCAGCTCCTCCAGCGGGACATGGCGGCCGTAGTGGCCGAGCACCATGGCGAGCGAGGCGGCGCCGCACTCCACGGCCTCCATCTGGAGCACCGTGGGCGTACGGACGGCGCGGCCCCGCCCCTTGGGGACCGGGCGCCTGGGCGGGGCGGCGCGGCGGCGGCCCCGGGTCTCGGGAGCGGTGGTGGTCACGGCAGCAGCCAATCGACGGGACGCTGGTCGGCCAGGCGGATCGAGGCCGTGGCCAGGGTCATGGAGTCCGGCCGGAACGGCGGGCCGTCCGCGGACGACCACCGGTAGCCGCTCTTCGTCGTGGACGCCACATCGAGCCGTACGAGCACGGCGACCGGGCGTCCCTTCCGGCTGAA
This sequence comes from Streptomyces sp. NPDC006393, assembly GCF_040628575.1. Taxonomy (NCBI): domain Bacteria; kingdom Bacillati; phylum Actinomycetota; class Actinomycetes; order Kitasatosporales; family Streptomycetaceae; genus Streptomyces; species Streptomyces sp. NPDC006393. The sequence continues at coordinate 36,605 of NZ_JBEXZD010000029.1, read as the reverse complement.
CTGCTCGCCCAGCTGGCTGTCCCCGAGGTACGCGGCGATCTGCTGGGCCGACTGCGCCGAGCGGTCCACCGACTTCACATGGCCGCGCAGCACGCCGTAGCGCTGGGCCGGCACGGAGGAGACGGTCAGGTCGACGGCGGCGTCGGCGGGGATGGCGGCGGCGTTCTGGGCGGGGACGTAGACGGTGGCGTACAGCGGGTCGGAGGCGTGGGCGACCTTCTCGACGGCGGCGACGTTCGCACCGGTGGAGATGATCTGCCCGATGGTGGCGGCGAGCGCGGTGATCCGGCCCGCGGCGACGGTGCGGACGACCGACTCGCCCTGAGCCGTCCGCACCTTCAGCACGGGCGCGTTCGCGGGCAGCCGCTCGCCCTGCTCGGCGAGCACCGCGGTGACCTGTCCGGCGACCGGGCTCTGCAGGACGTAGCTGCCCTGCCCGTGGGTGAGGACGGCCGGCGCGGAGACAGTGGAGGCCACGGACCCGGTCACGGCCCACACGCAGGCGGCGGCCATCGCCACGAGCGTGACGGACAGCACGAGCCAGCCCTGCGGGCGGGCGAGCCGCACCGGAAGGTCGAGTTCTTCGGGTGACTGGAGCTTGGCGAGGGCCTGTTGGCGGAACTGCACGGAACCTTCCCTCACCTGGGAGAGACGTCTCAGGGGATGTTTCAGAGGGTGTTTCGGGGAGCGTCACGCGGGACGTCTCAGGACGCCCGAGAGTCCCGGAACCGGGGGGCGGCTCCGGGACTCAGGGACGACGCGGTGCGATCAGAGACCGGCGACCAGGTTGGTGACCGGGGCGGTGTTGAGGCCGGTCACACCCTCGACGGTGCCGACGGCGGTGTCGATCAGACCGGACACCGGGGCAACGCCGTCCACCAGGCCGGTGGCGGTGCCGAGAGCGTTCACAGCCAGACCGCCGGAGACGTTGTCGAGCTCGGCGTCGGAGATCTCGACGGTCTCAACCTGGGGGGTGGAGTTCATGATGGAACGTCCCTTCCTATGGGGATTCACAAGGGGGAAGCGGCCCCTTCTGGGGACAGACGGACGGCCGCGACCGCGGGTGCCGGACACCGGAGTCAGGTGCGACCGGCGGGCCCCGCGGTGCGATGGATCAAAGCACGCCGGCACCCGTGGCTTCCACTCAACCAGGCCTCTCACCTGGGAACTTGTCGATTCGTCCACCCCATCCGTGCATGTGCGGACACGACTTGTCGGCCACTTCTTCACATGCCTCACGGCATCGGTGCGTTCAGGCCCTTGCTCCGGTCGTGACGAATCCGGCACTCCGCGCCAATGCCGCCTCCGGGGGTGTGCGGTTGTGCAGATCCGCCGCGCCCGGTGACGTGGTTGGGCATTGGCTGTGCAGATTCGCTGAAGCCATGGTTCCGCTCTTGATCGGCGGCGGTTCGTCGACGGAACGTTGTTGATCGATCGCTTGGCGTAGTCCGTCCGCCGTGAGCGTGTGCGGTCCGTCCCGCCGGCGAGTCGCCGATTCCGACGCCGATTCCCTGCGTCACGGGGCCAGTTGGGAAGCGCACCACGGGGCCGGCCGGGAAACGGAATTGAACGCCCCGCCCGAGTCGTGCGTACCAACAGCCATCCAGGCGCCCCCCAACCCACTGCCGGACGGCGGTCCCGGCCCCGTCCCCAGGAGGTCGAGAAGTTTGAGTCACAAGCGAATTCCGAAGCGCAAGGCCGCGATAGCGGCGGGCGGCGTGGTGGCGCTCGGCGCGGCGGCGATGCTGCTTCCCCACGCCAACGCCTCCCAGGACGGCGCGGCGGACGACGCCTCCCCGAGAACCCTCAAGGCGACGGACGCCTCGGACCTCGCCACCCGACTGGCCGCGTCACTCGGCGACGCCCTCGCGGGCTCCTACTACGACAGTGCCAGGCGGCAGCTGGTCGTGAACGTGGTGAGCGGCGACGACAACGTCGTCGTCCAGGCGGAGAAGGCGGGCGCGGCCGTCCGCCGGGTCGACAACAGCACCGCCGAGCTGAAGTCGGCCGCGCGGACCCTGAAGGCCAGGGCCACCATTGCGGGCACCTCATGGGCCGTCGACCCGCGGACGAACAAGGTCGTGGTCACCGCCGACAGCACGGTCACCGGCGCCCGGTGGGACCGGCTCCGGTCCACCGTCCAGAGCCTCGGCTCCGGCATGGCGACCCTCAAGAAGTCCGCCGGCACCTTCAAGACCTTCGCCTCCGGCGGCGACGCCATCTTCGCCCAGGCGCAGGGCGGCACCGTCCGCTGCTCCCTCGGCTTCAACGTCACCGCCTCCGACGGCAGTCCGGCGTTCCTGACCGCCGGTCACTGCGGTGTCGCGGCCAAGCAGTGGGCCGACTCCCAGAACGGGCAGCCGATCGCCACGGTGGACCAGGCCACCTTCCCCGGCAACGACTTCTCCCTGGTCAAGTACGACGACCCCGGCACCCAGGCACCGAGCGACGTCGACGTCGGCAACGGGCAGAGCGTCCAGATCACCCAGGCCGCCGACGCCACCGTCGGCGAGACCGTCTTCCGCATGGGCAGCACCACCGGCCTGCACGACGGGACCGTCACCGGCCTCGACGCCACCGTGAACTTCCAGAGCGAGACCGACCCGAACGGCGTCGACACCGTCAATGGCCTGATCCAGACGAACGTCTGCGCCGAACCCGGCGACAGCGGCGGCTCGCTGTTCACCCAGGACGGGGGCGCGGTCGGCCTCACCTCGGGCGGCAGCGGCGACTGCACCCAGGGCGGCGAGACCTTCTTCCAGCCGGTCACCGCGGCCCTTCAGGCGACCGGCGCGACCCTCGGCGCCGGCAGTGGCAGCGGCAGCGGCAGCGGTGCGGGCGACGGTGCCGGGCAGCAGGGTGCCGGGGACCAGGGCGCCGGCGCGCAGGGCGGCGGGGACCAGCAGGCCGGTGGAGACCAGTCCGGCACCGGCTCGGAGACCGCGCCCGGCGACCCGTCGGGCACCGGGGACGGCTCCGGCGCGGCGGACGACTCCGGCGCGGCCGACGGCTCCGGGACGGCCGACGGCTCCGGGACGGCCGACGGCTCCGGGATGGCCCAGAGCCACTGACCGGTACACCCGGCGGTTCCCCACCGGTCAGTGGATCGGTCCGGCCCTCCGGCGGGACGGCCGGACCGATCCGTACTCCCCGGGCACTCGCTCGGCCCTTCCCCCGCCGCGCCGTCGGCCGCCTTGGCGTCAGCGGTTCCCGCGCGCCCGCAGCAGCAGTACCGCCACGTCGTCGATCCGCTCCCGTACCACCGCCGACTGCTCCACCAGGACGTGGGCCAGCTGGCTCAGCGGCACGTCCCCGGCCGCGCCGAGCCGCTGTCCCAGCTCGGCGAGCGCGTCCTCGATGTCCGTCCCGGGCGTCTCGACGAGCCCGTCGGTGTAAAGGACGAGCACCGAGCCGGGGGCGAGGTCGACGCGTGTCGTCGGATAGGTGGCGGCCGGGTCGATGCCCAGCAGCGGGCCGCCGGCCAGGTCGAGCACGCGCACCCGCCCGTCCGGCCGTCTCAGCAGCGGCGGCGGGTGCCCCGCCCGGGACATCACCGCGGAGCCGTCGGCCGCGTCGAGCCGCAGGTACAGACAGCTCGCGAACAGCTCGACCCCGAGGTCCATCAGCAGCCCGTTGGTGCTCCGCATGACCTCCTGCGGCTCCTGCCCGACCGTCGTGTAGGCGCGTACGGCCGTACGCAGCTGTCCCATCAGACCGGCGGCGGTCACGTTGTGCCCCTGCACGTCCCCGATCACGGCGGCGGCCGTCGGCCGGGCGGGCACCAGGTCGTAGAAGTCCCCGCCGATCTCCATGCCCTGAGTGGCCGGCAGATAGCGGGCCGCCGCGTCGAAACCCGGCAGCCGCGGCAGCGAGTGCGGCAGCAGCGCCTGCTGGAGACCGTGGGCCAGCCGGTGCTTGGCGTCGTAGAGCCGGGCCCGCTCCAGCGCCTGCGCGATCAGCCCGCCCAGGCTCGTCAGCACGGCCCGCTCCTCCGCGGGGAAGGGATGCGGGTCGGCGTAGGCCAGCACACAGGTGCCCACCGGGCGCCCGGACGCGATGAGCGGCAGATACGCCCAGGCGGCGAAGCCGTCCCGGACCGCCTGCCGGACCGGGTACAGCCGCTCCAGCTGCTGCCGGGAGTCGAAGAACGCGGGCGCCCCGGTCGTCAGCACCCGTGTGCCCGGCGTCGGCGCGGACAGCGGAGTCCCGTGGAACTGCTCGACGGCCCGCGCGTCCCGGTAGCCGCGCTGCCCCAGCACGTGCAGCCGCCCCGACTGCGAACCGAGGATCATCAGGCCCTGGCTGCCGACCGCCGGGACGATCTCGTCCGCGACCAGCTGCACCACGTCCTGCACGCCCACGGCCTCGGTCAGCGCCCCGGCCAGGCTCAAAACCTGCGAGATGGTCACCAGACTGGGCGGTGCGGAGGCCTCGCCGGGCGGGGGCGTGGCGCGGCCGAGCTCCGCCACCGCCCGGGCCCGGCTGATCCGGACGCTCAGCCCGGTGGTGTCGGGGTACATCCGGAACGACAGCCAGTCCCCGGGCGGGCGCAGCGCCACGAAGGACGTGACGTGCTGACTGAGCAGCGCGCCCCGGTAGCGGTCCTCGTACATCGGGTCGTTCAGCCACGGCACCGACGCCCACAGCCGGGTGCCGAGCAGCTCGCTGACGGGCAGGCCGAGCAGCTCGGCCGCGGCGGCGTTGGCGTAGGACACCCGGCCGTGCAGATCGAGCGAGGCGAGTCCGTAGGGCAGGCGGTGCACCAGCCGGGCCGCCTCGACCGAGCCCAGCCCCCCGGCCGCCCCGCCTCCCGGCGGGACGGCGAGGAGATCCGGCTCCGGAGGCAGCGTGCGGCGCTCGGCCGCCGCCCGCTCCAGACGCAGCGCCAGCCGGTCGCAGGCGCCGGTCAGATGCTCCCGCTCCCAGTCGCCCAGCGCCGGAGGGTGCTCGGCGGGCCAGGTCACGAAGACGGCGCCGTACACGGCGGACGGGGTGGCCAGGGGCAGTGCCGCCAGCGCGAACGGGTAGGGCAGGACCACGGCGATCCGCGGGAAGCAGCGGGCCATCTCCTCCTCCCCACCGACCCAGACCAGCCCCCGCTCGCGCACCGCCTGGGCGACCGGCACCGGCGCGCTCAGCCCGACCCGCTCCCAGGGCGCGACGAACGCGCGGGGCATGCCCGCCATCACGGCCATCTCCAGCACCGGCTGGTCGGGCGCGAGCAGATACACGGCACCCGAGTGCGCGTGGACCTCGTCCATCATGGCGGCCAGCGCCAGGGACAGCAGCGGTCGCCCGACCGCTCCGCTGTCGGTCGGCGGCGCCAGTCCGGACGGTCGGCCCTCGGCCACGCCGACCACCTCCTCGTACACGCACGGCCGCGCGACGGGTCCCCCGGATCAAGGCTCCCTCGTGAACGCCCGCGGCGCACGGCGAGCGGTGCCCGCGAGCCCCGTTGTCCCGGCTGCGCCCGGTCCCGTCCGTGCCGCGGTCCGCGCCACCCGCCACGGGATGCCCCCGGTGCGGCAGGCGCGGGCGCCGGACGCCCCGCTCCCCGCGCCCGCAGGGACTTCACGGAACCGTCACAGGGGCTGCGCGACGAGCCGATACGCGCTGTAATGGCCAACGTGGTCAGTGAGGGCGCTACGACACGCAGAACAAGGTCTCTGCGGGCCGAACTTGCCCTCAGGACGGTCGCCGCCACCACCGCCCCGGGCGACCGGCCGCGCCGCGTCCTGGAACAGGCCCTCGTCTTCACCTCGGCCGCCTTCGCCGGCGTCTACACGCGTGCGGAGACCGGTGACGTGCTGTGCCTGTCGGAGTCCGTCGGCGTCCCGCGGACCCTGTACGGGCTGCGCGACGCCTACCCCTTGGCCGGGCGGTCCCCGATGGCCGAGGCCCGTCGCACCGGGCGGGCCCTGTGGCTCGGTCCGGCGGAGGTCGCCGACTGCTCCGACGCCCGGCGGATGCCCGAGTGCGACGCCTTCATGGCCGCGCTGCCGCTGCCCGGGCGCGGCTGTCTGCTCGCGGTCACCGAGAGCCCCGGCGGCTTCGACAGCGAGGACCGGGAGTGCCTGGAGCTGGTCGCCGAGGCCGTCGCATGCCCCGCGCCCGATGAGGCCGCCCCGGGCGAGGAACTGCCGCCCAACTCGTTCAGCCTCGCCATGGACACCGGCCGCGTCGAGGTCGGCGACGACCTCCTGGCCCTGTTCGGCATCGGCCGCGCCGACTTCGACGGCAAGGTCGAGACCCTGCTCGCGCTGACCGTGCCGGAGGACCTGCCCGCGCTGATGTCCGTGGTGGAGGCCGACCACATGACCATCGGCGAGCGCGAACTGGAGTTCCGCGTGCTGCAGCCGGACGGGCCGCCCAGGTGGCTGCGGCTGCGCGGCCGGCTGCTGGCCGGCGGCGAGGGCCGCCCGGCCCGCCTGGTCGGCACCGTCGCCGACGCCTCCACCCTGCGTCCCGGGGTCACCGACGTGACCCGCGTCCAGCGCCTGGCCGCCGCCCTGGCGACCGCGGGCACCGTCCGGGACGTCAGCCAGGCCGTGGTCACCGCCCTGCGCAAGCCGCTGCGCGCCGACCGGATCGCGCTCGCCGAACTGGAGAACGACCGGCTGGTCGTCACCGTCCTCGACCCGCCCGAACCGGAGGCCTGGCCCGAACTGTGGCGCCAGGAGTGGCGCACCGAGTGGCCGGACGCACCGGTACGGGCCATGCCCACCCTGGGCGCCGCCCTCAGCGAGGGCCGCGCCCAGATATGGCCCGCCGGAACCGCGCTGGAGCCCGCCCTCGCCGACGTCGGCCCCGGCGGCCTCGCGGTGCTGCCGCTGCCCGCGGCCGGCCGGATGGCCGGCGCCTGCCTGATCGGCTGGGACGAACCGCACGACTTCGGCCCCGACGAACGCGCCCTGCTCACCGCCTCGGCCGGCCTCGCCGGCCAGGCCCTGATGCGCGCCCACGCCTTCGACGCCGAGCACGAGCTCGTCGGCATGCTCCAGCGGACCCTGCTGCCCCGCCGGCTGCCGAAACTGCCCGGCGCGGAGGCGGTGGCCCGCTATCTGCCCGCTACGGCCGGCCTGGAGCTCGGCGGCGACTGGTACGACGTGATCCCGCTGCCCGACAACCACGTCGCCCTCGTCATCGGCGACGTCCAGGGCCACAGCGCGGGCGCGGCCACCCTGATGGGCCAGATGCGCACCGCGCTGCGCGCCTACGCCGCCGAGGGCCACCCGCCGGACGTCGTCGTCTCCCACGCCAACCGGCTCCTGCTGGACATGGAGACCGACCTGTTCGCCACCTGCGCCTACGTCGACGTGGACATGGAGGCCGGCACGGCCTGGTGCGTACGCGCCGGGCATCTGCCCCCCGTGCTGCGCTACCCCGACGGCCGCGTGGAGATCGCGGAGGCGGAGGGCGGGCCGCCGCTCGGAGTGCTCACCCAGGCCGACTTCCCGATGAACCCGCTCCGCCTCCAGCCCGGTACGGTGCTCGCCCTGACCACGGACGGCCTCGTGGAGTCACCGGCCTCCGACATCGACCAGGGCATGGCCTGCTTCGCCGGCCGCCTGGCCGCCGCCGACCCCGGCCACCTCGGACTGGTCGCCGACGCCCTGCTCACCGACGCCGGCCGGAGCGACGACATCGCGCTGCTGCTGATGCGCTACGAGGGCCTGGCCGTGCGCCCGCTCCGGGAGACCTGGACGGTGTGGCGGGTGCCCGAGGCGGTCAGCCACGCGCGCCGCTTCACCCGGCGCACCCTGCGCGCCTGGGAGGTGACCGCCGACGCCGACGCCGCCCTCCTCGTCGTCTCCGAACTGGTCACCAACGCCCTCGTGCACACCGACGGACAGGTGCGCCTGGACCTCACCCTCGTCAACGACCGGCTGCGCATCGCGGTCGCCGACACCTCGCCGCGTACGCCCGTCAAACCGACCCGCATCGGCTGGGAGGCCACCGGCGGCCGGGGCATCCTCCTCGTCGAGGCCGTGTCGGCCACCTGGGGCACCTTGCCGGTCAGCGGCGGCAAGCAGGTGTGGAGCGAGCTGGTCCTTGGGGAGTGACCGTCACCTCCTGGGGGAGTGACCGTCACCGCGACCGGCGGGCCCGACCGGCAGCCGCGACCGGCACCCCTGCCCGGATCCCGCGCTGTGCCGGGACGTGGGCGGGTCGTGGGCGGGCCGCACGGACCGCCACACGGGTGTGCCGCACCCGGACCACGGCAGGTCTGAGCAGCCGTGCGGCCCGGCCCTGTCTAGGGTCCTGGGCTGTGTCACACACCTTCGAAGAGCTTGTCGCGAAGCAGCGCGCGGCCGACGAGGCGCACACCCGGGTCGAGCAACTGCGGCAGAACTACGGGCCGCCCGCGCAGGAGCGGTGGACCGGGCTGCAGAGCGAGACGTACGAGACGGCCTGGCGCGCCTGGCGCGACCTCGCGCGCGATCTGCAGGCCGCCCTGAACGAGTACGCGAGCGACGAGGGAAGGCCCCGCACCGAGGTGGAGGCCGACGTGGAGCGGGCCGCGCGGCCGGCCGGGGAAGACGGCGGCGCCGGGCCGCGGGAGCCGTGAACCGGGGTCCGGCCCGGCCGCCGGGTATCCGCAGGCCGAGGCCGGGTACCCGGCGTCCATGGACACCACTGGATATGAAATGGCCGCGGCGAGCCCGGGCTTCGGGGTCGCCGCCTTCGTCGTCGGGGGTCTGGTCGTCGTCGGCGTGCTGATCTGGGCCGTGCGGCTCGGGATCAGAGTGATGCGGAGCGAGTCGAGGACCCCCCGTGGCGGCGAACACCCCACGTTGCCGGAGTCCGGGCCCGTCCACGAGATCCGGCAGCGGCGCGAAGCCGACGAGGTCCCGCGCGCCGAGGAGACCGGCCGCCGCCTGACCCCGCACGAACTGGGTTCGTCCGGCAGCAGGCGCAGCGAGGACCAGAGCCGCCCCCGCTGGAACGCCGGATCCAGCGGCTCCTTCGGCGGCGGAGGCCCGGGCGCCACATGAGCCGGCGGGTTTGCCCCGGAGACGCCCGGGGACCCGAAGACCCCAGGCCCGCGGGGTTGCTGTCGCCGACCGAACCGCCGGGGCGACTGGAACGGACCGGACAGGACCGGACGCAGAAGGAAGATGAGCGTCGTGACCGCGCACACCACGGACAAGCCGGTGACCCACCGTCCCGAGGAGACAGGTTGGGCGGAGGCCCGCCGACGCCGGGAGAACGGCGTGCGCACCTGCCTGCCGGCGGTCGACGACCGCGGCGGCCCGCGGTCGGACCACGGCGGTGCCGACTGGAACATCGTGCGGGGTGAGGACTGACCGGCGAGACACCCCCCCCACGGGGACCGACCGACGTCGTGCGGGGCGAGGACCGACCCGTCCGCCCTTGTCCTCGCCCCGCACCGCCCCGCCCCGCCGTCCTGGTCAGCCGTGGGTCTTGGCCAGCAGCTCCAGGATCTCCGCGGTGCTGCCCGTCTCGCCCAGACGCGGGAAGATCCGCGCCAGGCTGTTCGCGTGGGCGTCCGCGTCCAGGTCGCTCATGGCGTCGGTGGCCAGCGTGACGTGGTAGCCGTGCTCATGGGCGGCGCGCGCGGTGGACTCCACGCCGATGCTGGTCGCGATGCCGGTCAGCACGATCTGGGTCACCCCCCGCCGGCGCAGCTGCACATCGAGGTCGGTGCCGTGAAAGGCGCCCCAGTTGTGCTTGGTGACGCTGATGTCGCCGGAGTGGCCCGCCAGTTCGGGCACGATCACGTCCCAGCCCTCGGGACGGGCCCGGCCGGAGCCGGCCGCCTCGGTGCGGCCGGGCGGCACGTCCCCGAAGTCCGGGGCGAAGGAGACGCGGACCAGTACCACGGGCAGGTCACGGGCGCGGAAGGCGTCGGCGAGCTCCACGGTGCGCGCGACCACGTCGGCACCGGAGTGGGGAGCGGTCGGCGCGGCGGCGATGCCTGCCTGGAGATCGATCACGACGAGGGCGGTACGCGGGTCGAGGGCGGTGACTGCCATGGGTCTGAGGCCTTTCGGGTCTTGCCGGGGGTTTCGGTATTGCCAGGGGTTCCGGTATTGCCGAGGGTCTCGGCATTGCCGGGGATTCCGGTGTTGCGGTGGACGAGATGTGCGAGTGACCGGCCGGGCACGGCGCTCACCAGGAGCAACGCCGATCCGGCGATCATGAACAGGGCCAGGCCGTGCAGCCCGGCCGTGTCGGCGCGGTGCGGGAAGAACCCCGCGGTGGCGGCGGACGCCGCCAGCGCGCCGAGGTACATGAAGGTGCGCAGCAGCCCGGCGGCCGACGCGATCCGCGCCGGATCGGCCTGCCGGTAGAGCGCGTTCTGGTTGGCGAGGCCGATGAGCCCCTGCGGGACGCCCATCACGACCCCCGCCATGAGGAGCAGCCACACCGGGCTGCCGGAGCCGACCAGCAGCAGGACGGCACAGGCGACGACCTGGACGGCGGCCCCGACGACGAGCTTCGCCCGTACGGCCTCGCGGCGCCCGGTCAGCGCGGAGACGGTGAGCGCGGCGGCCGACAGCGGAAGCAGCACCAGTCCGGCCGTCGTGGCACCGAGCCCGCGCCCCTCCTCCAGCCACTGCGTGTAGCCGTACATGAAGGCGTAGGAGGTGGTGTAGCCGAGCAGCTGGCGCACATACGTGGCCAGCAGCGGCACATTGCCGCCCAGCACCCGCAGGTCGACGAAGGGCCGCGCGACCCGCAGCTCCCGCACCGCGAACGCGGCGCCCGTGGCGGCGGCGAGCAGCGGCAGGTACCAGTGGTCCGCCCGCGGTTCCATCAGGAACAGCATCAGCGCCACGAGCATGCCCGCGAACAGCACCATGCCGGGCAGATCCACGTCCCGGCGGGCGGTCGCGGTGCGCCGCTCCCTCGGCAGCCGCGACACGCCGAGGACCAGACAGGCCGCGGACAGCGGCACGTTGACCGTGAACACGGCGCGCCAGCCACCGATACCGATCAGCAGGCCGCCGAGCGCCGGGCCCACCACGGCCACCGTCTGGTTGGCCACGGCCAGGGCCGTCAGCACGCCCGTCGGGCTGTCCCGTCCCGTCCGCTCGGCCTCGCGCCGGGTGAGCTGCATGGCCGCCGGGTACGCCGCCGAGGTCCCGAACCCCAGCAGCACCCGGGCGCCGATGAGCGCGCCCAGCGTCGGGGCGAGGGCGCCCAGCAGGCCCGCCGCCCCCACCAGGGCCGTACCGATGAGGTAGAGCCGGCGAGGCCCGTACATGTCGACGAGCCGCCCGATGACGGGCTGGCCCACGGCGGTCGCCAGGTAGAGCGCCGAGACCAGCCAGACCGTGTGGGCCGGCGGTGCCCCGAAGGCGGTGCCGATCGGGACGAGGGCCACCGCGATCATCGAGGAGTTGATCGGGTTGAGGACCGACCCCAGGACCATCGGGGCGATCAGGCGGCGGTCGAAGGAGTCGGGGGGTGGGGGCGCCGCGTCCCTGGTGGTGCCGGGGTGGCCGGTGGTGCGGGTCGGACCGCCTCTCACGGCCGCGTCAGCCGTTCCAGCAGCGTCAGCGCCTCCACGAGCGTCTGCCGCTCGTCCTCGGTGTACCGGTCCTCCAGGGCCCGGGCCAGCCACTCCGCGCGGACCTGCCGGTTGCCCTCGATGCGCTCGCGGCCGCCGTCGGTGAGGGTGACGAGCTGCCGCCTGCCGTCCTCGGGGTCGGGGCTGCGCCGGATGAGGCCGTGCTGCTCGAGGGCGGCGAGGGTGGCGGCCATCGACTGTGGCCGGACCCCCTCGGCGGCGGCCAGGGCGCTGGCCGTGGCGGCGCCGTGCTTGCCGACCAGGGTGAGCGCCGACACCTGGGAGGGCGTGAGGTCGTCGTCCTGTGCCACCTCGCGGATCCGGCGCCGCAGCCGGCTGAACACCACCCGCAGGTCGCGCGCGGCCAGGGCGGCGGACACGGAGATGCCCTCGGGTACCTCGGTGGTCTGGTGATCCATACCGTCACCGTAGAACCATCAGGTGAAACTGTCCAGTCTGGACTGAACAGTTTCACCTGGAGACCTTGCCCGGAGATGCTGCTCGGCGATGTCGCCCGGAGATGCTGCTCGGCGATGTCGCCCGGAGATGCTGCTCGGCGATGTCACCCGGAGATCTCGCCGGAATTCTCGTTGGAGATCTCCGCCCGGTCCGGGACGCGCCTCCGGCGGTGCCGCACTACGCTGACCGCGTGCGCCTGCTCCTGACGTCCGACACCCATCTGCCCAAGCGGGCCAAGGAGCTGCCCGCGCCGCTCCTCGCCGAACTCCCGCGGGCCGACGTCGTCGTGCACGCCGGGGACTGGGTCGACACCGCCACGCTGGACCTGCTGGAGAGCCGCAGCCCCCGGCTGATCGGCGTGTACGGCAACAACGACGGTCCAGAACTGCGCGCCCGCCTGCCGGAGGTGGCCCGCGCCGAGCTGGGCGGGCTGCGCTTCGGCGTCGTCCACGAGACGGGGCCGGCCGAGGGCCGCGAGCGCCGTTGCGCCGACCGCTTCCCCGACCTGGACGTGCTGGTCTTCGGCCACAGCCACATCCCCTGGGACACCACCGCCCCGTCCGGACTGCGGCTGCTCAACCCCGGTTCGCCGACCGACCGCCGTCGCCAGCCCCACTGCACCTATATGACGGCGGAGGTCGCCGACGGTCGCCTCGCGGAGGTGGAGCTGCACCGGCTGCCACTTCGATGAGGGTGCCGTCACCCTGGCGAGCCGGGCGAACGCGGGGAGTGGTGGGAGCCGGGCGCTAGGAGGGCGGCCCGATCGCGGGCCGCCCCGGGGTCACTCTTCCCTTTCTCGTTTCCGACTTCTCGGCGAGATCCGGGCCGCTCCATGCGCGGTGGCGGCCCGGGAGCTGCGAATATGCGCTCTCACGGACCTCCTTCCAGCGAGGATGTGCTGCACATGTGCTGCGAGGCGTGCATGCGTGCCTCATCCGTTTACGGCCGCCTACCCCTCCTGGCCGGAACCCAACCATCGAATCCGGCAAACCTGGGAAATTTCGCAAACTCGCAGGCCACAGAGGCAACAACGGGCGGATGGCTCACTCCGTCCCCATGAGGCACAGCCGCCGCTGTCAGTGGCGCCGCAGCCGCCGTACGCCGACCACGACCAGCGTCACCAGTGCGGCCGCCCCGGCCACCGCCGCCGCGCGCTTGGCGACCGGCACCCCGGCAGCGCGCAGCAGGTCCAGCGGCTCCGCCTCCTCGGGGCCCGCCGCGGGTTCCGCCTCGCCGGCCGCGGGAGCGCCGCCGCCCTTCGCGGGGTGGGCGGCCTGCCGGGCGGGTCCGGGTCCTGGCTCCTCGGGAACCCGTGGCGCCGCCCCGGCCAGCCGCTGCGACAGACAGTCCGCGAACTGTCCCACCAGCCGGTCGCCCACCTCCGCCAGCACCCCGCGCCCGAACTGCGCCGGGCGCCCGGTCACCGTCAGATCGGTCCGCACCGACACCGCCGTGGCGCCGTCGCGCTCCTCCAGCGTGCCCGTGACGGTGGCCCGTGCCGTGCCCTGCCCGCGGGCCTCCCGGCCGCTCGCCACGAGGACCATGCGCCGGGCCGCCTCGTCCTGCTCCTCGAAGACCGCCGTGCCCTTGTACGTCACGGTGATCGGCCCCAGCTTCACCTTGACCGACCCGGTCACCGTCTTGCCGTCGTACTCCTCCACGGCGGCCCCCGGCAGGCACGGCGCGATGCGCTCGATGTCGAGAAGCGCCCGCCAGGCGTCGTCGACCGGTACGGGCACCGTGAACGCGTGGTGCAGTTCCATGACGTCCTCCAGTTTCAGGCGAAGCCGGTCGCGTGGATGGCTCCGGCGGTCGCGGTCAGGGGCGCCCCCGTGCCGCCCCAGCGCAGGGAGATGATCTCGGCCGCGACGGACACGGCCACCTCCTCCGGCGTACGGGCGCCCAGATCGAGGCCGACCGGGGAACGCAGCCGGGACAGCTCGTCCTCGGTCAGCCCGGCCTCGATCAGCCGCTCCATCCGCTCGTGATGGGTGCGGCGGCTGCCCATCGCCCCGATGTACGCCGCCGGCCGGCGCAGCGCCTCCTCCAGCAGCGGCACGTCGAACTTCGGATCGTGGGTGAGCACGCAGATCACCGTGCGCTCGTCGGTGTCCGTGGCGTGCAGATAGCGGTGCGGCCAGTCCACGACGACCTCCACGGGCTCCGGGAACCGCTTGGGCGTGGCGAAGACCGGCCGGGCGTCGCACACCGTGACCCGGTAGCCGAGGAAGGAGCCGATCCGGGCCACCGCGGCGGCGTAGTCGATCGCACCGAACACCAGCATGCGCGGTGGCGGGGCGAAGGAGTGCAGGAACACCGTGACGGTGTCCTCGCGCCGCTCGCCGCGGGGCCCGTAGTGTCTCAGCCCCGTCGCTCCGCGAGCGAGTTCGCCGCGGGCGTCCGCGGTGACCGCCACGTCCAGCCCGGACGCGCCGAGCGTCCCGGCCACCGTCGTGGGCCAGACCGCGAGCGTCGCCCCGCGCGGCGCCGGCCCGTCGACGACGGTCGCCGCGGTCACCGGCTCGCCGGCGGCCACCGACGCCGCCACCGCGCCGAAGGCGGGGTCCGACTCGGGCGTCACGGGCCTGACCAGCACGGTGATCTCGCCCCCGCAGGTCAGCCCGACCGCGAACGCGTCCTCGTCGCTGTAGCCGAAGGTCTCCAGGCGCGCCTCGCCGCTCGCCACCACCTCCTGGGCCAGCTCGAAGACCGCGCCCTCCACACACCCCCCGGACACACTGCCCACCACCTCGTCGTCCGGGCCGACGGCCATCGACGCGCCGGGCTCGCGCGGCGCGCTGCGGCTGACCGAGACGACCGTGGCGAGCCCGAACGGCACCCGCGCCGCGTACCAGCGCTCGAGCGCCGGAAGAATGTCACGCACGCTCCGCTCCTCTCCTGCGGGCCGTTCCGCCAAGGGGTCTCACTGCACGGTACGGCGCTTTCCCGCCAGGACGCCCGTACCCGGCCGAGTCCGTGCCGAGGCCGCCCCTCCCCGCGGCGCTCGGAACCCATCCCCGCCCGGGACCTGCCGGCCGTGTCCCTGCCGAGGCCCTCCTCACGGCGGTCGCTCCCGCCCACCACGGGCGGTGGCGGGTGACGGCGGGGCGGCGCCCGGCGCCGATGCCGCGCCGCCGGACGTGTTCGTGTCGACGCCCCGTACCACCGTCGCCAGGTGCTCCAGTGCGGCGAGGCTGTGGCCCTCGACGAAGGCGTCCACGTGCGGCAGGGCCGCGGCCATGCCCGCGGCGAGCGGTGCGTAGCCGGGGCGGGCCTTGCGGGGGTTGGCCCAGATCACCCGGTGCGCCAGCCGGTGCAGCCGGGCCATCTGGGCGGCGAGCAGCCCCGGATCACCCCGCTCCCAGCCGTCGGACAGCAGCACCACGACGGCACCGCGCGCCATGCCCCGCTGCCCCCACCGGTCGAGGTACTCCCGCAGCAGCTCACCCAGCCGGGTGCCGCCGCGCCAGTCGGGAACGGCTTCGGCGACCGCGGCCATCGCCAGGTCCGGGTCCCGGTGGGACAGCTCCCGCGTCACCCGGGTCAGCCGGGTGCCGATGGTGAACACCTCGGTCCGCCGCCCCCGGGCCGCCGCGTGCGCGAACCGCAGCAGCGCGTCGGCGTACGGCGCCATGGAGCCGCTGACGTCGACGAGCAGCACCACCCGCCTCGGCCGCTCCACGCGCGCGTGCCGCCGCAGCAGCGCGGGCTCGCCGCCCCGCCGCAGCAGCTCCCGTACGGTGCGGTGCGGATCGACGGGACCGCGCCGGGCCGGCCGCCGCCGTGCGCTGCGCCGCGACTGCCCGCGCAGCGCGAACGCGGCCAGCAGCCGGCGTACCTGCGCCCGTTCGGCCGGATCCAGCTCCGCGACGTCGCGGTGGCGCAGCACCTCCACCGGACTGGCGAGCGAGGTGACGGGCGGGCCCTGCGGCTCGTCGTCCGGGCCGCCGGTGCGCGACCGGGCGTCCGCCTCCCGCACGGTCGCCCGGAGCCGGGGCCGGGGAGCGGTCCGTACCGACCGGGGCGGGGGCCCGCCGGAACCCTGACCGAAGTACGCGCCGAACACCCGCTCGTAGCGCTCCAGGTCGTCCCGGTCCCCGCACAGCGTCAGCCGTCCCGCCCAGTACACGTCCGCCCGCACGCCGGGCCGCAGCGCGTCCACCGCCCGCAGGAAGGCGTGCACCCGCTCGGCGCTCACCCCGACCCCCGCCGCGCGCAGCGCCCGCGCGAAGCCCAGCAGCACGGCGTCGGCGCCGGGCCCTGGGAGCGTGCCCGTACCCGTCATGCCCCTTCCGCCCCCCGCCCCGCGAGGATCGCGGCGAAGTCCAGGCCCCGGGCCCGGTCCGTGTCCTCGCGGTACTTCAGCACCGACCCGAGCGTGGCCGCTGCCAGTTCCGCGTCGGCCTCGGTCGCGCCGAGCGCGTCCAGCGCGGCGGCCCAGTCGAGCGTCTCGGCCACCCCCGGCGGCTTGAGCAGGTCCTCCGCGCGCAGCGCCTGCACCAGCGCGGTCACCTGCTCGGCCAGCCGCGCCGACACCCGCGGCAACCGGCGGCGGACGATGGCCAGTTCACGGGCGAAGCCGGGATGGTCGAACCAGTGGTACAGGCAGCGCCGCTTCAGCGCGTCGTGCACCTCCCGGGTCCGGTTGGAGGTGAGGACGACCACCGGCGGCACCTCGGCCCGCACGGTGCCCAGCTCGGGGATCGTCACCTGGAACTCCGACAGCACCTCCAGCAGGAACGCCTCGAACTCGTCGTCCGCCCGGTCGATCTCGTCCACCAGCAGCACCGACGGCTGCGTCTGCAACGCCTTCAGCAGCGGCCGGGCGAGCAGGAACCGCCGGTCGTACAGCTCGTGCTCCAGCCGGTCGGCGTCGGTGACGCCGGCCGCCTCGGCGGCCCGCAGATGCAGCAGCTGACGGGGGAAGTCCCAGTCGTACAGCGCCTGCGAGGCGTCGATCCCCTCGTGGCACTGGAGCCGGATCAGCGGGGCGCCGAACGCCTCGGCGAGGGCGGACGCGAGCGCCGTCTTGCCGACGCCCGCGTCGCCCTCGCAGAAGACCGGCCGGTGCAGCCGCAGCGCCAGGAAGCAGGCGACGGCGAGCCCTTCGTCGACGAGGTAGCCGGTCGCCTCCAGGCGGGAACGCACCTGCTCGGGGCTGTCGACGGTGATGATCGGCGCTCACCCCATCCCGGCCGCGGCCAGCACCGCCCGCTTGGTGAGGACCCGTGCGAGATGCGCCCGGTACTCGGGCGAGGCCGAGGCGTCCCGCGAGGGCCGGGTGCCCTCCGCCGCGGACTGGGCGGCCAGCGCCACCGCCGCGGCGTCCCCGGCCCCGGCCAGCGCCTCCTCGGCCGCCGGGGCCCGCAGCGGGGTCGCGCCCATGTTGGTCAGCGCGATCCGCGCCTCGGCGATGTGTCCGTCGCCCCGTCGCACCAGCGTGGCCACACCGACCATCGCCCAGGACTGGGCGACCCGGTGGAACTTCTCGTAGTGGAAGCCCCAGCCGTCCCGCTTCGGCACCCGGATCTCCACCAGCAGTTCGTCGGGTGCCAGCGTGGACTGGAGATAGTCGGCGAAGAACTCGCGCGCCGGGATGGTGCGCCGGCCGCCCGGTCCCACGGCCACCAGCTCCGCGTCCAGCGCCAGCACCACCGCGGGCAGGTCCCCGGCCGGGTCGGCGTGGGCGAGCGAGCCGCCGAGGGTGCCCCGGTGGCGTACGGCGGGATCGGCCACCGTCTCGGTGGCCTGGGCCAGCAGGCCCGCGTGCCGCCGCACCAGCGGGTCGTGGACCACCTCGTGGTGGGTGGTCAGCGCGCCGATGACCAGCGTGTCGCCGTCCTCGCGGATCCCGCGCAGGCCGGGGATCCGCCCGACGTCGACGACGAGTTCGGGGAAGGCCAGGCGCAGCCGGAGCAGCGGCAGCAGGCTCTGCCCGCCGGCCAGCACCTTGGCGTCCTCGCCCGCCTCGGCGAGGGTGCGCACCGCCTCGTCCAGGCTGGTGGGCCGGGCGTAGTCGAATGCGGGGGGAATCATGCCGAGGCCTCCTTCCGCGGGGAACCGGTCGGCTGCTCCGGCTGCGCGGAGCGCACCGCCTCCCAGACCCGTTCCGGTGTGCACGGCATCCGTACGTCGTGCACGCCCAGCTGGCGCAGCGCGTCCACGACGGCGTTGACGACGGCCGGTGTGGAGGCGATCGTGCCCGCCTCGCCGACGCCCTTGACACCGAGCGGGTTGGAGACCGCGGGTGTCTCCGTCCGGTCGGTGACGAAGTCGGGCAGGTCCGCCGCCGACGGCACCAGGTAGTCGGCCAGGGTGCCGGAGACCAGGTTGCCCTCGTCGTCGTACACGGCCTCCTCGTACAGCGCCTGGGCGATGCCCTGGGCGAGGCCGCCGTGCACCTGCCCCTCGACGATCATCGGGTTGATCACCCGGCCGACGTCGTCGACGCAGACGTAGGAGCGGATGCGGGTCTGCCCGGTCTCGGTGTCGACCTCGACCGCGCACAGATGGGTGCCGTGCGGGTAGGAGAAGTTCTCCGGGTCGAGCACGTGGTCGGAGTTCAGGGTGGGCTCCATGCCGTCGGGGACGTCGTGCGAGGTGAACGTCTCGAAGGCGATCTCCTGGATGGACTTGCGTGCCTCGGGCGATCCCTTCACCGAGAACACGCCGTCCCTGAACTCCAGGTCCTGCTCGCTGGCCTCGAGCAGATGGGCGGCCACCTTCCGCGCCTTCTCCACCACCTTCTCGGCCGCCCGGTGCACCGCCGACCCGCCCACGACCAGCGAGCGCGAGCCGTAGGTGTCCATCCCCTGCGGGGCCACCTTGGTGTCGCCGTGCACCACCTCGACGTCCTCGAACGGCACGCCGAGGACGTCCGCGGCGATCTGGCTCCAGCAGGTCACATGCCCCTGCCCGTGCGGGCTGGTGCCGGTGACCACCTCGACCTTGCCGGTGGGCAGCATGCGGATGCTCGCCGCCTCCCAGCCGCCGGCCGCGTACCTCAGGTCGCGCAGCACCCGGCTCGGGGCGAGCCCGCACATCTCCGTGTACGTCGACACGCCGATGCCCAGGCGCACGGTGTCGCCGCGCTCGTTGCGCTTGTGCTGCTCGGCGCGCAGGTCGTCGTACCCGAACAGGGCGAGCGCCTTCTCGGTCGCGGCCTCGTAGTTGCCGCTGTCGTAGGTCAGGCCCGCGATCGAGGTGTACGGGAACTCCTCGTGCCGGATCCAGTTGCGGCGCCGCACCTCCACCGGGTCCAGGCCCACCTCGGCGGCCAGTTCGTCCATGGCCCGCTCGATGGCGTACGTGGCCTCCGGGCGCCCGGCTCCCCGGTAGGCGTCGGTCGGGGTCTTCGTGGTGAACACGCCGGTGCAGGTGAACTCGTAGGAGTCCATCTTGTAGATCGCCGGGTACATGAACGCGCCCAGGATCGGGATGCCCGGGGTGACCAGCATCAGATAGGCGCCCATGTCGGCGAGCAGGTCGACCTTGAGGCCGAGCAGCTTCCCCTCGCGGGTCGCGGCGATCTCGACGTCCTGGATCATGCCGCGGCCGTGGTGCGTGGCCAGGTACCCCTCGGAGCGGGACTCGGTCCACTTCACCGGCCGGCCCAGTTTCCGCGCGACGGTCAGCGCGACGGCCTCCTCGCCGTACACCTGGAGCTTGGAGCCGAAGCCGCCGCCCACGTCCGGGGCGATCACCCGCAGCTTGTGCTCGGGCACGCCGGTGACCGTTGACAGCATGATCCGCAGGATGTGCGGGATCTGGGTCGCCGAGTACACCGTGTACTCACCGGAGGCGGCGAGCGGGGTGACGACGACCGCGCGCGGCTCCATCGCGTTGGGGATGAGCCGCTGCTGCTCGTAGCGCCGCTTCAGCACGACGTCCGCGCGCCCCTTGACCGCCTCGAAGTCCTCGCCGGTCCTCAGTGGCCAGACGTAGGCGCGGTTGGTGCCCTTGTCGGCGTGGACGAGCGGGGCCCGCTCGGCGAGCGCGTCCTCCAGATCGAGCACCGGCGGCAGGGGCTCGTAGTCGACCTCGACCGCCTCCAGGGCGTCGGCGGCGGCGTACCGGTCGCGGGCCACCACGACGGCCACCGGGTCGCCGGCGTGGCGCACCTCGTCGAGGGCGAGCGGCGGGTGGTCGGGCAGCACCATGTCCTCGGTGACGGGCCAGGCGCAGGGCAGCGACCCCAGCCCGTCGGCGAGGTCCCGGCCGCTGAACGCGGCCACCACACCGGGCCGCTGAAGGGCGGGGGAGACGTCGATCCGTTCGATCCGGGCGTGCGCCATGGGGCTGCGCAGGATCGCCAGGTGCAGCAGCCCGGTGACGGAGATGTTGTCGGTCCAGTTGGTCTGCCCGGTGATCAGCCGGGCGTCCTCCTTGCGCAGCCGGGCCCTGCCGACCTCGCGTTCGACGGCCTGGTCGGTCATGCCGTCACCTCCCGCGGGGACGCGGCCTGCCCGGCCGGGGCCGTCTCCCCCTCGGCCACGGCGAGCACCGCGCGGACGATGTTCTGGTAGCCCGTGCACCGGCACAGGTTGCCTTCGAGCCCCTTGCGCACCTCGTCGGAGGTCGGGTGCGGGTTCTCGCGCAGCAGATCCCGCGCGGCCATGATCATCCCGGGGGTGCAGTAGCCGCACTGGAGCGCGTGCCGCTCGTGGAAGGCGCGTTGCAGGGCGGTCCACTCGCCGTCCCGGGCCAGGCCCTGGACGGTGGTCACCTCGGCCCCGTCCGCCTGGACGGCCAGCACCGTGCAGCTCTTGACGCTCGCGCCGTCCAGCTCGACCGTGCAGGCCCCGCAGTTGGAGGTGTCGCAGCCGATCGGGGTGCCGGTCAGGCCGAGCCGGTCACGCAGATAGTGGACCAGCAGCAGACGGGGTTCCACCTCGTCCTCGTACGTCGTGCCGTCCACCGTGACCGAGATATGGGTCATGTGCCCTCCAGAGACCGTATGGGCGTGAGTGAGGGAATTCAGACCAGCGTGGTGTAGGTCACTCTATGGCCGAGCCCCGGGCACGGCGAGTGGTGTGACGGGGTTTGTTGACCGTTAATCCATTGCCGTCCGGGCCGCCGCCCTGCTGCACTGTCCGTGACCGGCTGTCACCCAGCGAGGAGCACCCATGCGCACTGCGTCCCTGTCCGCCCAGAAAGGAATCCCGCCCATGCAGAAGGACATGACGCTCAGTGCACTTGCTCAACCTCGGCATCCTCGCGCACGTAGACGCCGGTAAGACCAGCCTGACCGAGCGGCTGCTGCACTCCGTCGGCGTGATCGACGAGATCGGCAGCGTCGACGCCGGCAGCACACGGACCGACACGCTCGCCCTGGAGCGGCAGCGTGGCATCACCATCAAGTCCGCCGTCGTCTCCTTCCCGGTCGACGACGTCACCGTCAACCTCATCGACACCCCCGGCCACCCCGACTTCATCGCCGAGGTGGAACGGGTCCTCGGCGTGCTCGACGGCGCGGTCCTCGTGATCTCCGCGGTCGAGGGCGTCCAGGCACAGACCCGGGTACTGCTGCGCACCCTCCAGCGGCTGCGCATCCCGACCCTGCTCTTCGTCAACAAGATCGACCGGCGCGGGGCCCAGGACGAGACCCTGCTGCGGGCCATCGCACGCCGGCTCACGCCCGACGCGGTGCCGATGGGGCGCGTCGAGGGGCTCGGCACCCGCGCGGCCCGCTTCGTCCCCGCCCTCGGCCCGGGCGCCGCCGACGTCCTCGCCGACCACGACGACGCCCTGCTGACCGCCTACGTCGAAGGCACCCTCGGCGACGACCTCCTGCACACGGCCCTCGCCGCCCAGACCCGCCAGTCCCTCGCGCACCCGCTGTACTTCGGCTCCGCGATCACCGGAGCGGGCGTGGACGCGCTGATCGGCGGCATCAGGGACCTGCTGCCCGCCGCCGCGGGCGACCCCGGCGGGCCGGTCTCGGCCACCGTGTTCAAGGTCGAGCGGGGACCGGCGGGGGAGAAGGTGGCGTACGCGCGGATGTTCTCCGGCACGCTCCGCGTCCGCGACCGCGTCCCCTACGGCGAGTCCCGCACCGAGGGCCGGGTCACCTCCATCGGCGTCTTCGACCACGGCACGGACGTCCGCGCCGACGCCGTCCCCGCCGGCCGGATCGCCCGGTTGTGGGGCCTGGCCGACATCAGGATCGGCGACGCCGTCGGCGAACCGCTCAAGACACAGGAGCGCTTCTTCGCACCGCCGACCCTGGAGACCGTCGTCGTGCCGGGCCCCGGGACCGGCCGCGGGGCCCTGCACCTCGCGCTCACCCGGCTCGCCGAACAGGACCCCCTGATCGGGCTGCGCCACGACGAGGTGCGCCGCGAGACGTCGGTGTCGTTGTACGGAGAGGTGCAGAAGGAGGTCCTCCAGGCCACGCTCGCCGACGAGTTCGGGCTGGACGTCACCTTCCGCGAGACCACCCCGCTGTGCATCGAACGGCCGGTGGGGACCGGAGCGGCCGTGGAGTTCAACAAGAGGGACGGCAACCCCTTCCTCGCCACCGTCGGGCTGCGCGTCGACCCCGCCCCGGCCGGCTCCGGGGCGGACTTCCGGATGGAGGTGGAGCTGGGCTCGATGCCGTACGCCTTCTTCAAGGCGGTCGAGGACACCGTGCGCGAGGCGCTCGGGCAGGGCCTGCACGGCTGGCAGGTCACCGACTGCACGGTGACCATGACCCACTCCGGCTACTCGCCCCGCCAGAGCCACGCCCACCAGGGCTTCGACAAGAGCATGTCCAGCACCGGCGCCGACTTCCGCGGCCTGACCCCTCTCGTCCTGACCGAGGCGCTGCGGCGCGCGGGCACCCGCGTCCACGAGCCGATGCACCGCTTCCGCGTCGAGGCGCCCGCGGACACCCTCGGTGCGCTGCTGCCGGTGCTGGCCGCGCTGCGGGCCGTGCCCCGCACCACCCGGACCCGTGGCACCGACTGCGTCCTGGACGGCGAGGTCCCGGCCGCCCGCGTGCACGCGCTCGAGCAGCAGCTGCCGGGGCTGACCCGCGGCGAGGGCGAACTGGAGACGGCCTTCGACCACTACGCCCCGGTCACCGGCGGCACGGTTCCCGAGCGCCCGCGCACCGACCACAACCCTCTCGATCGCAAGGAGTACCTGCTGAACCTGACCCGCCGGGTCGGCGGATGAGCCCCGCGATTGACCCTGCCCTCACGTCAGGCTTCAGGCTGTACCCGACGAAAGGGCAGGAGCATGAGCTACTCCGTGGGACAGGTGGCGGCCTTCGCCGGGGTCACGGTCCGGACACTGCACCACTACGACCGGGCCGGGCTGCTGTCACCCAGCGCGCGCAGCCGGGCCGGGTACCGGCTCTACGACGACGGCGACCTCGCACGCCTCCAGCAGGTCCTCTTCTACCGGGAACTCGGCTTCTCGCTCGACGAGATCGCCGCCATCCTCAAGGACCCCCAGGCCAACGCGCTCGAACACCTCCGGGCCCGGCAGCTGCGGCTGGGCGAGGAGATCGCGCGGCTGCAACGGCTGGCCGAGGTCGCCGAACGGGCCATCGAGGTCCAGCAGACCGGCGTGTCCCTCACCCCCGAGGAACGCTTCGAGGTCTTCGGCGAGATCGCCTTCGACCTCAGCTACGCCACCGAGGCCCAGCTGAAATGGGCCGACTCCCAGGGACAGCGGGAGTCCATGGCGCGGGCCGCCGCGCACACCAAGGAGGACTGGCGCCTGCTCATGCGGGAGGCGGCGGCCTGGCGCGCCGAACTGCTCGCCGCCTTCGACGACGGCGAGCCCGCCGGCGGCGAGCGGGCCATGGACCTCGCCGAGGAGCACCGCCTGCACATCTCGCGCTGGTTCACCTCGTGCCCGCCGGACATGCACCGGCGCATCGCGGACGACATGGTCGCCGACCCGCGCGCCTTCGCCCTCGTCGTGCCGCCGTCGCAGCAGCGCCCCGGCCTCGCCGCCTACCTGGGCAAGGCGGTGCACGCCAACGCCTCCCGCCGCACCGACCCCGAGGGGAACCGATGAGGATCCTGATCACCGCCGCCGGTTCGAGGGGGGACGTCGATCCCTACACGGGTCTGGGCGCCGGACTGCGGCGGGCCGGACACGAGGTCGCCGTCGCCGCGCCGGAGCCCTTCGCGCCCCTGGTCCGCCGGGCCGGTTTGGAGTTCCGCGGCCTGCCCGCGCGCCCTGAGGCCCAGGACGGCGCCGCCGGACGGCGCGCCCTGATGCGCAGCGCCGCCGCGTTCGTCACCGAGCTCGGGCGCGGCTTCGCCGACGTCATGGACGACGCCACCGACCTGTTGGTGCTGTCCACGACCACGGCCCCGCTCGGCCGGCACCTCGCCGAGGCCACGGGCACCCCGAGTCTCGGCGCGCATCTCACGCCCACGGAGCCCACCGGGGACTTCCCGCCCGTCGTCACCGGCACCCGTTCCCTGGGCCGCCTCGGCAACCGTACGGCCGGACGGTTCGCCCTGCGCATGGCCGATCGCCTCTACGCCCCGGCGGTCGCCGAACTGCGCGGCCGACTGGGCCTTCCGCCGCTTGGTCCCGCCACCGCCCGCCGTCGGCGGGAGGCGGCGCACGGGACCGTCCTGTACGGCTTCAGCCAGACCCTCGTGCCACGCCCCGCCGACTGGCGGCCCGGCCTGGAGGTCGTCGGCACCTGGTGGCCGTACGTCGATCCGGCCGAACGGCTCCCCGCCGAGCTGGAGGACTTCCTCACGGCCGGGCCGCGACCGGTGTTCATCGGGTTCGGCTCCATGGCGAGCGGCGACGGCGAGCGGCTGAGCGAACTGGCCGTGGCGGCGTTGCGGCGGGCCGGACTGCGCGGCGTGCTCCAGTCCGGCAGCGCCGGGCTCGCCGCCGAGGGGGACGACGTGCTGACCGTCGGTGACGTGCCGCACGCGCTGCTCTTCCCGCGGGTCGCCGCCGTCGTGCACCACGCCGGTGCCGGTACCTCGGCGGCCGCGCTGCGTGCCGGGGTGCCCTCGGTGCCGGTGCCGGTGACGGCGGATCAGCCGTTCTGGGCGGCACGGCTCGCCGCCCTCGGCGCGGCCCCTGACCCGGTGCCGTTCGGGGGGCTCACCGTCGAGCGGCTGGCCGACGCCCTCGGCCGTGCCGCACGGGACGGGCGCCACGCCCGCGCCGCCGCCACCGCGGCCCGCCGCATGGCGGGCGAGGACGCGGTGGGGCGGACGGTGGAGGTCGTCGAGGGGTTGAAGGGCTGCCGGGGAAGGGTGGGCGGTTGAGGGACGAGCGGTTGAGGGACGAGCGGTTGGGAGACGAGCGGTCGGGAGACGAGCGCGTGTACGGCTAGCCGGCGGTCGGCCCCGTCCAGTCGGCCTGGACGTGGCCCAGGCGCACCCGCTGCGGATGGTCGCCGACCGCGACCGAGGCGACCTTGCGGCCGGTGGCGAAGTCGATGGCCGTGACCCGGTCGGCGCCGCTCTCGGAGACGACGCAGTCCTTGCCGTCGCCGCTGACGGTGGCCCAGTACGGCTTGACGGCGGGGACCAGCGGGCCCTCCTGAAGGCTCGAACGGTCCACGACCGTCGCGTAGTCGTCCATGGTCCCGGCGACGCAGAGCCTGGTCCCCTCGGGGTTCATCGCGATGCCGTGGTGGCGGGAGTCCAGGAGCCAGGTGGTGCGGTCGGGGTCGGTCTCGGGGTTGCCCGGCAGGGTCTTCACACGGGTGATCCGGTCGGCGGCGACGTCGTACTCCAGGAAGCCGTTGAAGAACGACACCTGGAAGTACAGCGTGGACCAGTCGGGGGTGAACGCGGCCGGGCGGACCGCGTCGGAGAAGTCCTTCAGCCCGGCCGCGTCCAGCCGGTCCCGCATGTCGATGGTCCTGACCTGTTTGAAGGTGGTGGCGTCGACGACGGTGATGTGCCGGTCGCCCTTCGTCCAGTCCCATCCCGGGCTGTCGAGCGAGGTGGTGACCTCGCCGATCGACATGTTCCAGATGTACCGGCCACCGTCGGTGAAGACGTTCTCGTGCGGCTTGTCGCCGGTGGCGAACTCGCCCACTTCCCTGCCGGTGACGATGTCGAGGACCTGCACCTTGTTCGCGGTGGAGGCGGACACGGCGACCCGGGTTCCGTCGGGGGAGACCGCCATGTGGTCGGCCCGGTAACCGGCCACGGGAAAGCGCCAGTTGACCCGGCCGGTGGCCAGGTCGATGGAGACGACGTCGGCGAAGCTCGGCCGGGAGACCACCACCGATCTGCCGTCCGGCGTGGAGTACATGTCGTCCACGTACTGGTCGTGGCCCTCGCCGACCTGGTCGCGGATGGAGGTGTAGTAGATCCACTTGATCGGGTCGGCGTTGATCTCAGCGATCCGCTGCTGCTTGTCGGGGATCACGTTGACGCGGCCGATCCTCGCGAAGTCGCCGGTGGACCGGATCACGTCGGCGGTCCCGTCCCAGTTGTCGCCGACGAACAGCACCTCGCGCAGCCCGTCGGAGGCGTCGGCCGCGGCGGTCCCGGCGGAAGCGGCGGTCGCCGGCCCGGCGACGGTCAGGACGAGGGCGGCGGCCAGGGAGCACAGGTGCCTGGTTCTGGAGGCAGGCATGACTGCTCTCCTTCCTCGGATTTTTCGGGGGATTCGGAACGCGGGCCCGTCCACAGTGAACTTACTGAAAAGTAAGGATGCTTGGGCCGCTCGACAAGATGTGTTCACGACAAGAGTGGCCATGGGGCCGCCGGTGATTCGCCCGGCTCGAAAGTTTCGGTCAAGGATCGCCCTCTTTGCGGTCGACCTCGGTGAACTCCCGCGCGCGCACCCGAAGTGATCTCCATGCGCTGTCGTGCGCGCGAAACGGCCCTGTGCACACGCCTTGACCCTGATGAGCGGCCACCCTTACATTCCCCCAAGTCATTCGTACTCTTGATGCGCGTTCATGTATGTGACCGCGCATCGGATGGGGTCACCATGCTTCAGGGCGTTCTGTTCTTTCCCGTCACTCCTTTCGCCGCTGATGGGTCGGTCGACACGGCGAAACTTTCGATCCATCTGGAGTCCGGCATCGAAGCCGGCGCGGGCGGGGTGTTCGTCGCCTGCGGAACGGGGGAGTTCCACGCGCTGGGGCTGCGTGAGTTCGCTTCCGTGGTGCGCACCGCCGTGGAGGTGGCCGGCGGCCGGGTCCCGGTCTTCGCCGGCGCGGGCGGTTCGCTGCCCCTCGCCCGACAGTACGCACGGGCGGCGGAGGAGGCCGGCGCCGACGGGCTGCTGCTGATGCCCCCGTACCTGGTGGCCGGACCGCCGGCCGGACTGCTCGCCTATGTGCGCCAGGTGGTGGCCGCCAGTGCGCTGCCGGTGATCGTCTACCAGCGCGGCACGGCCCGGTTCGACGTCGCCTCGGCCCTCGAGGTCGCCCGCCTGCCGCAGGTGGTGGGCCTGAAGGACGGCACCGGCGACCTGGACCTCCTCGGCCGGATCGTGACCGCCGTCCGGGCCGATCCGGCCACCGGCGGCAGCGGCTTCCAGTTCTTCAACGGGATGCCCACCGCCGAGGGCACCGTACTCGCCTACCGGGGCATCGGTGTCGGGCTCTACTCCTCGGCGGTGTTCTGCTTCGCCCCCGAGATCGCGCTGGCCTTCCACCGGGCCGTCACGGCCGGGGACGACGAGGTCGTGCAGCGGCTGCTGGCAGGCTTCTTCCACCCCCTGATCGCGCTGCGCGACCGCGTCCCCGGCTACTCGGTGGCCCTGGTCAAGGCGGGCGTCCGGCTGAGGGGACTGGACGTGGGCGGCGTACGCCCGCCGCTGACCGACCCCGCGCCCGAGGACCTCGCCGAACTGGAGGCGCTCATCGCGAAGGGCTCGGCCCTGCTCACCGGGGCCCGCCCGGCCGGCGACACGGACGCGATCGCCGCGGCCGGGGCGGTGGCCCGATGAGCGAGGCACTGCGGATCGCCCGCGTCGACATCACCCCCGTGGCGTTCAAGGACCCCGCCCTCCTCAACGCGGTCGGCGTCCACGAGCCCTACGCGCTGCGCGCCGTCATCGAGGTGACGACCGATCAGGGCGTCACCGGACTGGGCGAGACCTACGCCGACGAGGGCCACCTGCGCAGACTGCGCACGGCCGCCGACGCGATCACCGGCATGGACGTACACGAACTCGGCCCGATGCACCGGCGGATCGCCCAGGCGCTCGGCGGCGACAGCGGCAGCGACGGCCACGGACTGACCGGCATGATCACCACCAGCAGCACCGTGGACCGGGTCTTCTCCCCGTTCGAGGTGGCCTGCCTGGACATCCGGGGCCGCGCCGCCGGCCGCCCGGTCTGCGACCTGCTCGGCGGGGCCGTCCGCGACCGGGTGCCGTTCAGCGCCTACCTCTTCTACAAGTGGGCCGCGCACCCGGGGCACGAGCCCGACGACTGGGGTGCCGCCCTGACGCCGGAGGGCATCGTGGCGCAGGCCCGGCGCATGGTGGACGAGTACGGCTTCACGGCGATCAAGCTCAAGGGCGGGGTGATGCCGCCCGAGCAGGAGGTGGAGGCGGTGCTGGCCCTGCGGGAGGCCTTCCCCGCCACTCCGCTGCGCCTGGACCCCAACGCCGCCTGGACCGTGGAGACCTCGCTGAAGGTGGCCCGCGACCTCGAAGGGGTCCTGGAGTACCTGGAGGACCCCACGCCCGGCCAGGAGGGCATGGCCCGCGTCGCCCGCGAGGCCGCCATGCCGCTGGCCACCAACATGTGCGTGGTCGCCTTCGACGAACTGCCCTCGGCGGTGCGCGCCGACGCGGTCCAGGTCGTGCTCTCCGACCACCACTACTGGGGCGGTCTGCACCGCTCCAAGCTGCTCGCCGGGATCTGCGACACCTTCGGTCTGGGCCTGTCGATGCACTCCAACTCCCACCTCGGCATCAGCCTGGCCGCGATGACCCACCTGGCCGCCGCCACGGAGAACCTCACCTACGCCTGCGACACGCACTGGCCGTGGAAGGACCCGGCGGAGGACGTGATCGTCCCCGGCGCGCTCGGCTTCCGTG
The DNA here is from genome assembly GCF_040628575.1 of Streptomyces sp. NPDC006393. NCBI lineage: Bacteria > Bacillati > Actinomycetota > Actinomycetes > Kitasatosporales > Streptomycetaceae > Streptomyces > Streptomyces sp. NPDC006393. The sequence goes on along the minus strand of NZ_JBEXZD010000029.1, from coordinate 7,612 downwards.
ACGGCTCGGTCGCCGTGCCCGTCGGCCCCGGCCTCGGCGTCGAGCTGGACCGCGACGCGCTGGCCCGGCTGCACGAGCAGTACCTGCGCTGCGGCCTGCGCAACCGGGACGACACCGGCTACATGCGCCGGCTGGACCCGACGTACGAGAAGAAGTCCCCGCGCTGGTGACACCGGGCGGCGTCCCGTCCGCCGCCCGGTCCCGAACGCCCCCCACGTCCCCGAACCCCCGTGACAAGAAGGTCCTCCCATGCACTGGCTCGACTGGGCCGCCGTCGGCGCCTACTTCCTGGTGATGCTCCTCATCGGCGTGTGGTCGCACCGGCGTGTCAACGACGTCTCCGACTACTTCACCGGCGGCGGCAAGATGCCCTGGTGGCTGACCGGCATCTCGCACCACATGTCCGGCTACAGCGCCGCCGTGTTCGTCGCCTACGCCGCCGTCGCCTACAACTACGGCATCACCGTCTACGTCTGGGCGTTCCTGCCCCTCGCCCTCGGCACCGGCGTCGGCGCCTGGCTCTTCGCCCCCCGGTGGAACCGGCTGCAACGGCGCTTCAAGGTCGCCTCGCCGCTGGAGTACCTCGCCCGCCGCTACAACATCCCGACCCAGCAGGCACTGGCCTGGAGCGGCGCGCTGCTCAAGGTCTTCGACGTCGCCGCCAAGTGGGCGTCGGTGGCCGTGCTGCTGAAGGTCTTCACCGGCATGTCGATGACCAACGGCATCCTGCTGACCGGCGTCGTCACCCTGCTGTACTGCACGGTCGGCGGGCTGTGGGCGGACGCCCTCACCGAGTTCGGCCAGTTCGTCATCCAGGGCGTGGCGGCGCTGTCGATGATGTGGGTGGTCCTCGACCGGCTCGGCGGCCCCTCGAGCATCGGCACCCTGTGGCACCGGCTGCCGTCCGGGCACACCGACCCGCTCGTCGGCCCCTACACGGCCGGCTTCCTCACCGCGTACGTCGTCGTGAAGCTCTTCGAGTACAACGGCGGCATGTGGAACCTGGCCCAGCGCTACATGGCCACGGACTCCCCGCGCGCCGCCCGCCGCTCGGCGGGGCTCTCGGCCGCCCTGTACCTGGTGTGGCCGGCCGTGCTGCTGCTGCCCGCGGTCGCCGCGCCGGTGCTCATGCCCCACATCGCCGACCCGCAGCAGACGTACGCGCTGATGGCGCAGTCCTACCTGCCCATGGGCCTGGTGGGTCTGACCCTCGCCGGAATGTTCTCCCACACCATGGCCATGGCCTCCTCCGACGCCAACGCCATCTCGGCGGTGGTCACCCGTGACATCCTGCCCGCCCTCTTCCCCGGCTTCCGCGACGCGAGCACCGAGCGGGGTCTGCGGGTGGCGCGGGTGGTCACGGTCGTCTTCATCACCGTCTCCATGGTCGTCGCCATCGAGGCCGACCACTTCGGCGGCGTCCTCGGGATCATCGTCGGCATGGTCGCGGCCGTCATGGGCCCGATCTCCATCCCGATGCTGCTGGGCCTGCTGCCGGCCTTCCGCCGCTGCGGCTCCCGGGCGGCACTGACCTCCTGGGCGCTCGGCCTCGGCGGCTACTTCCTCGTCAAGTACGGCCTGGACGGGGCCTCCCAGACCACCGTGGTCGTCACCCCGCTGGTCACCTCGCTCGTCGTGTACACCGGCCTCGGCCTGCTGCTGCCCGAACCGGACGCGGAGGCCGACGCCGTCGTCGCGGCCGTCTCCGGCCCGGAGCCCGGGCCCGAGGCCGCCACCCTGAACCCGCTGGCGGAGCAGGCCTGATGCGGCCCGGCTCCGGCCACCGGCACAGGCCCACCGAGAACAGACAGCACAGACCGACCGAGAACAGATGGAGGTAATCCGCGGATGAAGAGATCCTCGCTGGTGAGCGTCGCCGTCGCCCTGGTCGTCGGCACGGCGGGCTTCACCACGCACACGGCGTCCGGTGCACGCGACGCCGCACCCCGGCCCGCGCAGGCCGCCGCCGCGACGAGCGACGCCGGCGGCCACTGGGTGGACACCTGGGCGTCCATGCCCCAGTTGACCGAGCCCGGCAACATGCCGCCCGCGCCCTTCACCCAGTCCGACCGCGTGTTCGAGCGCGCCACGCTGCGCCAGACCGTGCACGTCGGAGTGGGCGGGCAGCACCTGCGGCTGCGCTTCTCCAACGCGTTCGGCGGCACCGACCTGCCCGTCACCGGCGTCACCGTGGCACGCCCGGCCGACGGCAAGGCGGGCGTCGACGCGATCGTGCCGGGCAGCGCGAGGACGGTGACGTTCGGCGGGCACCAGGGCATCGACATCCCGATGGGCGCCCAGGCGGTGAGCGACCCGCTGGACCTCGACGTGAGGGCCGGAACCAACCTCACCGTGACCCTCTACCTCGCCGACGGCCAGGCCTCCACCTCCATCACCTCGCACCCCGGCTCGCGCACCACGTCCTACATGCTCGCCGGCGAGCACCTGGACGACACCGCACTGCCCGGCGCCACCACCGCCGACCACTGGTACTTCCTCAGCGGCCTGGAGGTGTGGTCGAAGAACTCCACCTCCGCCACCGTCGTGCTCGGCGACTCGCTCAGCGACGGCCGCGGGTCCACGACCAACGGCAACGACCGCTGGCCGGACCAGCTCCAGGACCGGCTGCGCTCCCGCCCCGGCACGGCGGGCATCGCGGTCGTCAACGAGGCGGCCGGCGGCAACCGGGTCCTCCACGACGGTCTGGGCCCCAACGCCCTGGCCCGCCTCGACCGTGATGTCCTCGCCCAGAGCGGCGTCGACCGGCTCATCGTCTTCGAGGGCGTCAACGACATCGGCACCGCCGACGCGACCGAGCCGGCGATGAAGCAGGTCACGGACGACCTGATCGGCGCCTACCAGCAGATCGTCGCCCGCGCCCACGCCCAGGGCATCCGCGTCTACGGTGCCACCCTCACCCCGTTCGGCGGCAACGGCTACGACGACCCGGCCGGCCTCCGCGAGTCGGCCCGGCAGGCGGTCAACCGGTGGATCCGCACGAGCGGCCGGTTCGACGCCGTCATCGACTTCGACCAGGCGGCCCGTGACCCGCAGAACCCGCGCGCACTGCTGCCCGCCTACGACACCGGCGACCACCTCCACCTCAACCCGGCCGGGTACAAGGTCCTGGCCGACACGGTCCCGGTGCGCCTCTTCCAGCAGCGCCCGCAACCGAGGGACGGGGGCGTCGGCCCGGCCTGAGGTGGCCCGGCGCTCCACAGAGGTGACCAGGTGACCCCGTAGGACTCCGCCGACGGCGTCACGGCACACCCGCCGGCCAGCCACGAGAGGGCCGGGCGAGACGGCCGGCACCGACGAAGGCGGCCGGTCATGGACGAAGGCGGCCGGCCGTCTCGTCCGTGGCCGGCCCGGTCAGCTCGCCAGCCGGTCCACGGCGGCCAGCACCGGTGCGACGCCGTCCTCCCCGCGGATCCGGGCGCCCAGGGCCTCGGCCCGTCGCAGGTGGGCGGCGTCTGCCGTGGCCCGGGCGAGCGCCGCGGAGAGCGCGTCCGCGGTGAGCCCGCGCAGCGGGACGGCGCACGGGGCCACACCGAGACGGACCAGGCGCTGCGCCCAGAAACCCTCGTCGAACTGGACCGGCAGCGGCACCGCGGGCACCCCGGCGCGCAGCCCGGCCGCCGTCGTGCCCGCCCCGGCGTGATGCACCACCGCGGCCATGCGCGGGAACAGCGCCGAGTGCGCGACCTCGTCGATGGTCAGCATGTCGTCACCGGCGGCCGCCAGGCCGGCCCAGCCCCGCTGCACCACCCCGCGCAGTCCCGCCCGGCGCAGCGCGCGCACGATCGTCCCGCTGAGCCGGACCGGATCGGGCACGGTGGCACTGCCGAGCCCGACGAACACCGGGGGCGGCCCCGCGTCCAGGAACTCCCGCAGTTCGTCCGGGAGCCGGTCGTCACGGTCGTACGGCCACCAGTAGCCGCACACCTCCAGACCGGCCCGCCAGTCACGGGGCCGGGGCACCACCAGGGGGCTGAAGCCGTGGTGCACCGGCAGGCGCAGCCCCGCCCGGATGCGGCGGGCGGTGCCGATCCGCGAGGCGGGCAGCCCGAGCCGCGCCCGCACGCCGGGCACGGCCGCCGAGAAGACCCGCTCCACGGCGAGGTTCACCCCGTGCCCGGCGAGGCGGTTCACCGGCGCTCCCCAGTGACCGCCGCCGAGCAGCGGAGGGGCGAACTCCCGGGTGGGTGACAGGGGTTGCAGATGGGTGCCCATGCAGGGCAGGCCCAGCGCCTCGGCGATGGCGTGCCCGACCGGCCCCAGGGAGCCGGACAGCAGCAGCACGTCGCTCTTCTCCGCCGCCGCGATCAGCTCGTCCGTCATGCGCGCGAGGGCCGCCCGCACCAGCCCGACGGCCCGCAGCATCTTGCCCGCGTCGGTCGCGCTGCGGTGCAGGCCCCGCCCGCGCGTGGACTGGAGTTCGGCCCGCGGATCCACCGGCAGCGCGTGGAAGCCGAGTCCCGAGCCCGCGACCAGCGGCTCGAAGCGCCCGTGGGTGACCAGGGTGACCGCATGCCCCGCGCGGGCCAGGCCGTGCCCCAGTCCGGTGAAGGGGGCGACGTCTCCCCGGGAACCCGCCGTCATGATCGCTACGCGCACGACGGCCAGTATGGCCGCGCCGCCGCCCCCCGCCGGTGAACGACCCGTCGGATCGCGGAGCCTTCACCCCGCGCCGTTCACACCCCGAGCTGCCGGGCGGCCGCGTCCACCGTCTGCTCCAGAAGCGTCGCGATGGTCATGGGGCCGACGCCGCCGGGCACCGGCGTGATGAGCGAGGCCCGCTCCACGGCCGAGTCGAAGTCGACGTCGCCGACGTTGCCCTCGTTGTAGCCCGCGTCGATCACGACCGCGCCCGGCTTGATGTCCTGGCCGCGGACGAGCCGCGGCCGGCCCACGGCGGCGACCACGACATCCGCCTCCCGGACCACGGCGGACAGCTCACGTGTCCGCGAGTGGCAGTACGTCACCGTGGCGTCCCGGGCGAGCAGCAGCATGCCCACCGGCTTGCCGAGGATCGCGCTGCGCCCGACGACGACGGCCCGCTTGCCGGACAGGTCGACGTCGTAGGCGTCGAGCAGCCGCAGGATCCCGCCGGGCGTGCAGGAGACGAACCCCGGCAGGCCGAAGCTCATCGTGGCGAAGGAGGAGAAGGTGACGCCGTCGACGTCCTTCTCGGGCGCGATCGCCTCGAACGCGGCCCGCTCGTCGATGTGGTCGCCGACGGGGTGCTGGAGCAGGATGCCGTGGACGGAGGGGTCCTGGGACAGGGACCGCAGCGTGCCGACCAGTTCCTCGGTGCTGGTCCCGGCGGGCAGCGCCACACGGCGGGAGTCGATACCGGCCTTGCGGCAGCGGTTCTGCTTCATCCGGACGTAGGTGACGGAGGCGGGGTCCTCTCCGACCAGCACCGTCGCCAGACAGGGTGCCGTGCCCGTGCGGTCGGTGAGTTCGGCGGCCTTCCGCGCGGTCTCGTCGACGATGCGTCGGGCGAGCGCGGTGCCGTCCATGAGTCGGGCCTGGGACATGGTCCACTCCTGAGCGTTCGACGGAATCGCCCAGGCGCGCGGCTACGACTCTGCGTGGACCGCTCCCCGGTGGTGCTCCACCTCAGCGCCAGTCACGGCCCCTCCCCAGCCTAGCCGAACCCGCCCGCCGCCCCGGCAGTGCCCGCGGCGTACGGGCACGGGCCCGGGGCCGCACCGCGCGCAGCAGGGACCTCACCAGCGCGGCGGACGCCAGCCGCTGCGCCGCGGAGGCGGCCCGCGAGGGCCGCAGCCGGGCGGAGTGGGACCCGCCCACTCCGGCGCGGGCCGAGAAGCTCCACGTCAGCCGGGAGCTGACCTGGACCCGCGCTGCCTTCCTGCCTACGCGTCCCATGTCCGGATCACGATCCGATCGGCGATCCCGCCGTCGCGCGGGTGCCGCTGTCGCAGGCGGGGCGTGCCGTGGTCGCCATGTGACCTCCCACGAAGCCGTGGCCCGGCGGGAGCGGGCCGTCACGGGCCTCTCCTTCGAGCGTCCTCCGCCCGTCCGGGCCCGGCAAGCCGGACCCGGTTCGCACGCAGGGGAGGTGCGGGCGGCCCGGCGGCGTCGGCGGCACGCGTCGGCGGGTGTGCGGCCGGTGCGCGCGGGCGGGGGTGGTGTGCGGCCGCTGCGCGCGGGCGGGGGTGCGCGGGCGGGTTCACGGCCGCTGCGCGCCGTGCCGGGCCCGAGGGTTCGCGGTGAACGTCCGCGTCCTTTCGCCGCGTTCCGTGTGCCGCGTTCTCGTCCTGTCGGGTGAGCGGGTGCCTCAGGCCGTGTCCGGGCGGGGGCCGGCGGCGTTGCTGAGGGCATGATCTCCACTCGACGTATCGTCACCGTCGTCGGTCTCGCCGCCTCCGCCACGGGTCTCGCCGCGCTGCCGGCGAGTGCCGCCGACACCGGGGTCCCGGTCGTCGGCAGGCTGGTGCCGCTCGGCGCGGCCGACTCGCTCGCGCGCACCGGCCTCCCCGCCGAGCAGCGGAACGCGGTCCCCTCGGTCTCCGGGCAGCTCTCCTCCCTCCACCACGTGCGCGACCTCAACCAGCTGAACCAGCTCAGGCAGGTCACCGGCCTCGTCTCCCCGCTGTTCGGGCTGGTGCCCGGCATCCACTGATCCCGCGGGCGCGGCGCCCGGCTCGGGCGCCGCCCTGCCGCGTGGCCGCCGGTAGGGTCGGGACCACGGACATCGGTCGACGGAAGGGACCACCACCATGGCCCAGGAAGTGCGCGGCGTGATCGCACCCGGGAAGGACGAGCCCGTACGGGTCGAGACGATCGTCGTGCCGGACCCCGGGCCCGGGGAGGCCGTCGTGCGGATCCAGGCCTGCGGCGTCTGCCACACCGACCTGCACTACAAACAGGGCGGTATCAACGACGAGTTCCCCTTCCTCCTCGGCCACGAGGCGGCCGGAGTCGTCGAGTCGGTGGGGGAGGGCGTCACGGACGTCGCGCCCGGTGACTTCGTGATCCTCAACTGGCGTGCGGTGTGCGGGCAGTGCCGGGCCTGTCTGCGCGGGCGGCCCTGGTACTGCTTCAACACCCATAACGCCAAGCAGAAGATGACCCTCACCGACGGCACGGAGCTCTCCCCGGCCCTCGGGATCGGCGCGTTCGCCGAGAAGACGCTGGTGGCGGCCGGCCAGTGCACCAAGGTGGACCCGGCCGTATCCCCGGCCGTGGCCGGGCTGCTGGGCTGCGGTGTGATGGCGGGCATCGGCGCGGCGATCAACACGGGGAACGTCGGCCGCGGCGACTCGGTCGCCGTCATCGGCTGCGGCGGAGTCGGCGATGCCGCGATCGCCGGGGCGTACCTGGCGGGCGCGGCGAGGATCATCGCCGTCGACATCGACGACCGCAAGCTCGCCACCGCCCGCACCATGGGCGCCACCCACACGGTCAACTCCAGCGAGGCGGACCCGGTCGAGACGATCCGGGAGCTGACCGGCGGGTTCGGCGCCGACGTGGTCATCGAGGCCGTAGGCCGCCCGGAGACCTACAAGCAGGCGTTCTACGCCCGTGACCTGGCCGGCACGGTGGTCCTGGTCGGCGTGCCGACCCCGGAGATGAAGCTGGA